>CALDFO010000396.1 GCA_937942205.1 uncultured Alphaproteobacteria bacterium | reverse complement strand
CAATGTGGTGGGCACCCAGAACATGCTGCTGGCGGCGCGCGACGCCGGGGTGAGGCGCTTCATCTATTCGGGCTCCGCCACCGCCTATGGCAACCTGCCGCCGCCGCACCGCGAGGACGGGCCGCTGGAGTTTCTCAACATCTATGCCCTGACCAAGCGGACGGGCGAGCAATATTGCCTGCTGTTCGACGCCCAATACGGCGTTCCGGCGCTGGTGCTGCGCTATTTCAGCGCCTATGGCCCGCGCCAGCCCCAGACCGGGGCCTATGCCCTGGTGCTGGGTATCTTCCTGCGCCGCTGGCGCGAGGGGCTGCCGCTGGAAATCCATGGCGACGGCCATCAGCGCCGCGACTTCATCCATGTCCGCGACATCGTCGCCGCCAATATCGCCGCCTATGAAAGCGGCCTGCGGGGTGAAATCCTCAACATCGGCAGCGGGACGAATATCTCGGTCCAGGAACTGGCCGATCTGATCTCGCCGGACCAGACCTTCACCCCCGCGCGCAAGGATGACTCGCAGGCGACCCTGGCCGATATCGCGCGCGCCCAGGACCGGCTGGGCTGGCGGCCGCGCATCGGTTTCGCGGAGGGATTGGAAGAGCTCAAGGCGCTGATCGCAGCGGGAAAGGAATAACCATGCCGGTGCATCCCCAGGTCGCGGAGGCCATCCAGCGCGCGGGCGACCTGCCCACCGATCTGGCGCCGCGCCAATTGCGCATCGTCTATGAGACGCAGCGCCTGACCCTGCTGCCCCAGCGGCCCGCCATGGCCGTGACCTATGAACTGTCGGTGCCCAGCGATTTCGGCCCCATTCCCTGCCGCTTCTACCGGGCAGGCAGAAGTTCGGCCCCCTGCCCGCTGCTGGTTTTCTATCACGGCGGCGGCTTCATGCTGGGCACGCTGGAACTGTACGACACCGCCTGCCGCCGTCTGGCGGCGCAATCCGGCGCGGCGGTGCTGTCGGTGGGCTATCGCCTGGCGCCGGAAACCCAGTTCCCCGGCGCGGTGCAGGACGCCTATCAGGCGGCGCGCTGGGCCGCCGCCAATAGCAGGCTGCTGAACATCAACCCCGCCAAGATCGCGGTGGGCGGCGACAGCGCAGGCGGCAACCTGGCGGCGGTGGTGGCGCAGATGGCGCTGGATTCCGGCGACTTCGAGGTGCGGTTGCAGGCCCTGATCTATCCTATGACCGACATGAGCCGCGAATATCCGTCCTATGAACGCAACGCCAGCGGCTACATGCTGACCCGCGCCGCGCTGCACTGGTTCATGGACACCTACATCCCCGATCATGACGACCGGCGCGATCCACGCGCCTCGCCCATGCTGCGCGAGGACATGGCGGGCCTGGCGCCCGCGCTGGTCATCGCCGCCGAGTTCGATCCGCTGGTGGATGAAAATGAAGCCTATGCCGCGCGGCTGAAACAGGCGGGCGTGCCCACCGACTATGTCTGCTTCCCCGGCATGGTGCATCCCTTCTTCACCCTGGGCGGGGTGGTGGACGATGCCGCCAGGGCCGAGGCCCTGATCGCGGAGGCGATCCGCAAGCTTTAATGCTGGCGGATTTCCTCCGTCACCTCGGCCAGCAGCTTTTCCTCCTTGTCCGCCTTGGACAGCAGGAAGATCGTGGCCAAGATCAACACGGTGCCCAGCCAGTCCCACGGCCCGAACGACACGCCCAGCCACAGCACC
>CALDFO010000395.1 GCA_937942205.1 uncultured Alphaproteobacteria bacterium | reverse complement strand
GGCACCGGCGTCGACGACGAGGGGCTGAAGCGCAAGGTCGCGGCGGTGGAAGCCATCGCCGCCCTGGCCCGCGCCGAGGCCAGCGAGGTGGTGGCCCGGGCCTATGGCGGAGCCACCCCCAGCTTCGGCCCCGATTACATCATTCCCAAGCCGTTCGACCCGCGCCTGATCCTGCACATCGCGCCCGCGGTGGCGAAAGCGGCGATGGAGTCGGGCGTCGCCCGCCGTCCGATCACCGATTTCGACGCCTATGAGAACGAACTGGAAAAGTTCGTCTACCGCTCCGGCCAGCTCATGCGCCCGGTGTTCGAGATCGCGCGCAAGCAGCCCCGCCGCGTCGTCTATGCCGAAGGCGAGGACGAGCGCGTGTTGCGCGCCGTGCAGACGGTGCTGGACGAAGGCCTGGCCCATCCGGTGCTGGTGGGCCAGCGCCAGACCATCCTGGACAAGACCCGCAGGCTGGGCCTGCGGCTGGACTTCAACACGCAGGTGCGGATCGTCGATCCTTACGCCGACGAGGCGGTGATCACACCGCTGATCGAACGCTATCAGCGGCTGGTGGAGCGCAAGGGCGTGGCGCCGGAAGCCGCCGCCCGCTGGGTCCGCAACCGGCACGGCGTCTGCGCCACCATGCTGCTGGAAAACGGCGATGTGGATGCCGCCCTGTGCGGCGGCCTGGGCGACTGGAGCCGCCAGCTCGCCAACATCCTGCCCATCATTCCCCGCGCCAAGGGCGTCAGCCGCGTCTATTCGCTGGCCAGCCTGATCCTGCCCAACGGCGCGCTGTTCTTCTGCGACACCCATGTCAATATCGACCCCACCGCCGAGCAGATCGCCGAGATGACCCTGCTGGCGGCCCGGACGGTGCGCGGCTTCGGGCTGGCGCCCAAGGCGGCGCTGCTGTCGCATTCCAGCTTCGGCACCTCCGACGCGCCCAGCGCCCGCAAGATGCGTCAGGCGCTGGCCCTGCTGCGGGCGCAGGAGCCGGACTTCGAGCTGGATGGCGAGATGCATGCCGATGCGGCCCTGAGCGAGGCGCTGCGCGCCCGCCAGGTCAGCAACAGCCCCCTGACGGGTTCGGCCAATCTTCTGGTGATGCCGTCGCTGGACGCCGCCAATATCGCGCTGACCCTGCTGTCGGCGGCCACCGAGGGACTCCTGGTCGGGCCGCTGCTGCTGGGCGTCTCCAAGCCCGTGCATGTGATGGTGCCGTCGGTGACGGCGCGCGGCATCGTCAACATGACGGCGCTGGCGGTGGCCCAGGCGGACCGCGCCGACACCGCCCCCTGAGAAGCCCGCAACGAAAAGGTGCCAATACCATGGACCTGAAATTCCTGGCCCAGCAGGCCGTCACCTTCCATCAGCAGGGCAACCTGGTTCAGGCCGAGGCGCTGTATCAGCAGATCCTGGACGCCGAACCCGGCCTGTTCGGGCCCAACTATTATATGGGCCTGATCCGTATGCAGGAAGGCCGCTTCGAGGAGGCCGCCAGCTATCTGGAGAGCGCGCTTCGAATCACGCCCGACGAGCTGGGCGCGCTGATGAATCACGGCATGGCGCTGCGCGCCGCCCGCCGCAGCGCCGAGGCCCTCAAGAGCTTCGATCGCGCCCTGGCGCTCAAGCCCGACCTGGCCGAGGCGATGTTCAATCGCGGCGTCGCCCTGTCGGACCTGGAACGCTATGAGGACGCGGTGGACGCCTATGGCCGCACCCTGACGCTGCAGCCGGAATTCGTCTCGGCCATCGTCAATCGCGGCGCCGCGCTCAGCGCGCTGGGCCGGCATGACGACGCCATCGCCGATTACGACAAGGCGCTGAAGATGCAGCCCAGCAACACGCTGGCGCATTTCAATCGCGGCCTGGCGCTGCGCAGCCTGGGCCGTTCCGCCGAGGCGGTGGAAAGCCATGCCCGCGCCATCGCGCTGGAGCCCACCAATCCGGAGCTGCACTACAATCAGGGCATCGCCCTGCTGGACCTGAAGCGGGCCCAGGAGGCCCTGGCCGCCTTCGACGCCATCGTGGCGGCGGGCGTGCGCGATGCCGAACTTCTCACCAATCGCGGCCTGGCCCTGCAGATGCTGGGCCGGGCGGACGACGCCCTGGTCACGCTGGAAGACGCCCTGGCGCTGGATTCGCAGATCGCGGGCACCTGGGTCAATCGCGGCCTGGCGCTGCGCGATCTGGGACGGCTGGACGAGGCGCTGGCCAGCTTCGACATGGTGCTGACTCTCGCGCCCGGCAGCGCCTCGGCCTGGGTCAGCCGCGCCGCCATCCTTCATGCCATGAAGCGCGACGACGAGGCGCTGGAAAGCTTCGACAAGGCGCTGGCGGCCACGCCGGGCCACGCCGATGCCTTGGCGGGCCGCGCCCACTTGCTCTGGACGGCGCGGCAGGATTTCGCGGGCGCCGTCGCCGGGCTGGAAAAGGCCCTGCGCCAGGAGCCGGACTATCCCTATGCCCTGGGCGAACTGCTGCATGTGAAGATGTATGGCGCGGACTGGACCGGCTTTGACGCCGCCCGGGACCGCGTGATCGCGGGCGTGCGCGCGGGCAAGCGGATCGCGCCGCCCTTCATGTTCCAGGCGGTGGCCGACAGCCCGGCCGACCTGCAGGCCTGTTCGCGCATCTGGGCGCGGGACAAGTATCCGCAACTGCCGTCCGCGCCGCACGATCCGGCCGCGCGCAAGGATGCGGGGAAAATCCGCATCGGCTATCTGTCGGGCGAATTCCGCGACCAGGCCACCCAGATCCTGATGGCGGGCATCTATGAAAAGCACGACCGCGAAAAGTTCGAGCTGGTGGCGATCGACAATGGCGCCGGCGACGGCAGCCCGATGCGGGCGCGGCTGGAAAAGGCGTTCGATGAATGGCTGGACATCGGCGCTTTGTCCGACACGGAGGCCGCCGCGCAGATTCGCGCCGCGAACATCGACATCCTGGTCAACCTCAACGGCTATTTCGGCGCGGCCCGCATGGGCGTCTTCGCCCGCCGTCCCGCCCCGGTGCAGGTCAACTATCTGGGCTTCCCGGCCACGCTGGGCGCGCCGTATATGGACTATATCCTGGCCGACGCGGTGGTGATCCCCGACGCCGAAAAGCCTTTCTATGACGAGCAGGTGGTGCATCTGCCCGGCAGCTATCAGGCCAATGACGACCGGCGCGTCATCGCGGAGGCGGGCCTCACCCGCGCCCAGGCCGGGCTGCCGGAAAAGGGTTTCGTGTTCTGCAATTTCAACCAGAGCTACAAGCTGACGCCCGCCGTCTTCGCAAGCTGGATGCGGATCCTGAAGCAGGTGGACGGCAGCGTGCTGTGGCTGCTGGAGACCCGTCCGCCTTTCGCGGACAATACCCGCAAGGCAGCCCAGGCGGCAGGCATCGCCAGCGACCGCATCGTGATCGCCCGGGACCTGCCCAATGCCGAGCATCTGGCGCGGCTGAAGCTGGCGGACTTGTTCCTGGACGAGACGCCCTACAATGCCCACACCACCGCCAGCGACGCGCTATGGGCGGGCCTGCCGCTGCTGACCTGCCGCGGCACCAGCTTTCCGGGGCGGGTCGCCGCCAGCCTGCTGACCGCCGCCGGACTGCCGGAGTTGATCGCCGAAAGCCCCGCCGATTATGAAAAGCAGGCGGTGGCGCTGGCCGGCGATGCGGCGGCGTTCAAGGCCGTCCGGGACAAGGTGGCCATGGCCTGCACCAGCGCGCTGTTCGACACCGCCCGCACCTGCCGCGCCATCGAGACCGCTTATGCGCGGATGTGGCGGACCTGGCTGGCGGGCAAGGCGCCGGAAGGCTTCGCCGTCCCGGACGCCTGAGCCCGCGCGGGATATTTCGCGTCAGCGGATGAACTGATCCCCATAGTCCGCGCCCAGCCCGACCTTGGTGTAATGGGCGCGGCACAGGTCGATCTTGCTGAACACATCCTCATAGCCCTGCACGGCGCCGTCGGGATCGACATAGATCATCACGCCATTGACCTGGAACAGGGTGATCATCTCCTCGACATCCTCGTCCACCACCAGGGTGTGGGTTTCGCCGGGGGCTTCGTAGACATAGCCGCCTTCCTGGGCCACCCAGTCATGCTCCAGATAGCGCCAGCGGCCCTTGATGACATAGCCGTGCACCGGCTGGGGATGGCGGTGGCGCGACAGCACGCCCGATTTGCGAACCTTGAGCAGGTTCATCCAATAGCCCCGGCTGGCGCAGAGGCAGAGCGGGCGGAACCAGACATTCTGGCCCTGCGGCACCCAGACCCGGTCGTCGGCGGGGATCACCGACGGGATCACCAGTTCGGGCGGCGACTCCTTGGGCTGGGGATGGCGGTAGGCAATGCGGGACTGGTCGCCGCTCATGAGGCGTCTCCTATTTGGCGCTGTAGCCGCCGTCCACCGGCAGGATGGTGCCGGTGATGAATCGGGCGGCATCGGAACACAGAAAGGCCGCCGCGCCGCCGATATCGTCCGGCCGCCCCCAGCGGCCCATCGGGGTGCGGCCCACAATGGCCTGGGACCGCGCGGCATCGTCTTGTGCCCCTCGCGTCAGCTCGGTTTCCACCCAGCCCGGCGCGAGCGCGTTGACGCGGATATCGGGCGCCCAGGCCACCGCCAGCGCCTTGGTCAACTGCGCCACGCCGCCTTTGGAGGCGGTGTAGGCGGGCGTCAAAGGCCCGCCGAAAAAGGACCAGACCGAGGCGATGTTGACGATCGCGCCGCGCGATTGCGCCAGCAGCGGCCTGGCCGCCACGCACAGCCGCATGGCGCCGGTGAGGTTGACGTCAATCACTTTCTGAAAGCCGGCGATGGTGAACTCCTGCCCGTCGCGCAGGATCATGCCGGCGCAGTTGACCAGCGCGTCCAGCCGCGAAAATCCGCCGGCCAGCGCCGCCACCTGGGCATCGTCGGTGACATCCAGCACGGTGGCGGTGACGTTCGGGCGCGCGGGGACGGCGGCCACTTCCCCGGCGGTCAGGCCCGTCACGGTGACATGAAAACCGTCGGCCAGCAGCGCCTGGGCGATGCCCCAGCCGATGCCCCGCGCGCCGCCCGTGATCAAGGCCGTCCTGCTCATGGCGGCACCATAGACGAGGCCTCGCCGCGATGCCATTGTCCGCGCCATGACGGGGCTTTCCATTCTCGACCTCACGCCGGTCCGCCAGGGCGGCGACGCGGCCACGGCGTTGCGCGAAACCCTGACACTGGCGCAGTTGGCGGACTCCTGCGGCTATCATCGCTATTGGCTGGTGGAGCATCACGCCACGGCGGGCGTGGCGGGCGCGGCCACCGCGGTGGTGATCGGTCACATCGCAACGCACACAAAGACTATCCGCGTCGGCGCGGGCGGCGTCATGCTGCCCAACCATGCGCCCCTGGTCGTGGCCGAACAGTTCGGCACCCTGGCCGCCTTTCATCCCGGGCGCATCGATCTGGGGCTGGGGCGCGGCATCGCCCGCGATCCGGCCACCATGCAGGCGTTGCGCCGCCAGCCGAACGACGCGGCGGCCTTTCCCGCCGACGTGCAGGAGTTGCTGGCCTATTTCGACGGGCGCGGGCCGGTGAAGGCGGTGCCGGGCGAAGGCGCCGATGTGCCGGTCTGGATCTTGAGCTCCAGCCTGGGCGGGGCGCAACTCGCCGCCGCGATGGGACTTCCCTATGCCTATGCCTCGCACTTCGCGCCGGACCAGCTCGATGTGGCGCTGGCCGCCTATCGCGGCCGCTTCCAGCCTTCGGCGCGGCAGGAAAAGCCCCGCGTGATGCTGTCGCTGACCGCCATCGTGGCCGACACCGACGCCCAGGCGCAGCTTCTGTTCTCCTCGGCCCAACATGCCAGCGACGGCAAGCTGCCGCCGCCGGTGCCCGATTACCTGGCGTCCATCGCCGCCGACCGCGCCGCCATCATCCAGAAGATGTTCCGCCATGCCGCGGTGGGCAGCCCCGATACCGTGGCCCGGGCGCTGGACGCTTTCCGCGAACGCTACAAGCCGGACGAGATCATCGTCACGGCGCAGATTCACGACCTGGCGGCGCGGCTGAAATCCTTCGAGATGCTGGCGAAGATCGCCGCTGCCTGAAACCGTAAAAAAGGGGGGAAAGTGGTGGGTGATGTAGGGATCGAACCTACGACAAGCTGATTAAGAGTCAGCTGCTCTACCAACTGAGCTAATCACCCACGCCGCCGCCGGGCGCTTGGTTTCGCCCGTGGGGAGCGGCGTAATACCAGAGGGGTTACCCCCTGTCCATACGGATATGCGGGAACCCCTGTGGGTGGATTTTTCCAGCCGGATCAAGGCCAAAGCCGGCGCGCAGGACCGCCCGGCGAGGCCGTATCGCCCGCCGGAGGCCGCTAGATGATGCCGCCGGAATGGCGGGGAATCTCCACCTGCCGGTGGATATGCACGCTCATCAGCAGCCCGAAGCCGAACATCACCGTCAGCATGGCGCTGCCGCCATAGGACAGCAGCGGCATGGGGATGCCCACCACCGGGATCAGGCCCATCACCATCAGACCGTTGATCATGATGTAGAAGAAGAAGTTCAGGGTAATGCCCATCGCCAGCAGGCGGCCGAACTGGCTGCGAGCGGTGGTGGCCATCTGCACGCCATAGAACAGCACGGTGGCGAACAGGACCAGCAGCGCCATGGTGCCGACGAAACCGAATTCCTCGGCGAAGTTGGTGAAGATGAAGTCGGTCTGTTTTTCCGGCAGGAAGTTGAGGCGGCTCTGGGTGCCTTCCAGGAAACCCTTGCCGCTGACACCGCCAGAGCCGATGGCGATCTTGGACTGGGTGATGTTCCAGCCCGCCCCCAGGGCGTCGGCTTCCGGGTTCAGGAAGGTCTCGACCCGCGCCTTC
>CALDFO010000394.1 GCA_937942205.1 uncultured Alphaproteobacteria bacterium | reverse complement strand
GGCGGCCCCGTCCCGCGACGAGCTTCCCGACGTGGGCGTACGCGCCAGGGCCGAGTGGTTCGACGACCAGGGCCTGCGCGTCGACGGCACGAAGATCGCCTATCGGCAAAGGTTCTGATCCGCCCTCGCCACGGCTGCGCCACAGATCCGATCTGCTGACAGCGTGGTGTCAGCAGGCCCTTCGCGCCCGCGAGACGCCGGCTTTGTTCCCACTCCGTTCCCGTGTTATCCGTGAGTCGCCTCACCTACATTGGGCGGTCCCGCGGGCGGTGGCCCGGCGGGCCGTCCCAGCTTACGGACTCCCATGGCCGACCCGCACAATCTCATCCGTGTCCGCGGCGCGCGCGAACACAATCTGAAAGACGTCAGCGTCGACATCCCGCGGGGGGAGTTGGTGGTGCTCACCGGCCTCTCGGGCTCGGGCAAGAGCTCGCTCGCCTTCGACACCATCTATGCCGAGGGCCAGCGCCGCTACGTCGAATCGCTGTCGGCCTATGCCCGCCAGTTCCTGGAACTGATGCAGAAGCCCGATGTGGATCATATCGAGGGCCTGTCGCCTGCCATCTCCATCGAGCAGAAGACCACCAGCAAGAATCCGCGCTCGACCGTGGGCACGGTCACCGAGATTTACGACTATCTGCGTCTGCTGTTCGCGCGCGTCGGCGTGCCCTATTCGCCCGCCACCGGCCTGCCCATCGAAAGCCAGACCGTCAGCCAGATGGCGGACCGCATCCTGGCCCTTCCCGAAGGCACCCGCCTGTATCTGCTGGCGCCCATCGTGCGCGGCCGCAAGGGCGAGTACAAAAAGGAACTGGCCGAGCTTCAGAAAAAGGGCTTCCAGCGCGCCAAGGTGGACGGCAAGTTCCATGATATCGGCGCCACGCCGGTGCTGGACAAGAAGCTCAAGCACGATATCGAGATCGTGGTGGACCGTATCGTGGTGAAGGCCGATATCGGCAACCGCCTGCCCGATTCCATCGAGACGGCGCTGAACCTGGCCGATGGCTTGCTGGTCGTGGAATTCGCCGACCAGACCGAAAAGGACGCGCAAGGCCGGGAACGGCCGCGCCAGATGCTGCTGTCCAGCAAGTTCGCCTGCCCGGTGTCCGGCTTCACCATCCCGGAGATCGAGCCGCGCCTGTTTTCCTTCAACAATCCGCACGGCGCCTGCCCGGAATGCGACGGGTTGGGCACCCAGCTGTATTTCGATCCGGCGCTGGTGGTGCCGGATGAGAGCCTGACCCTGAAGAAGGGCGCCATCGCGCCCTGGTCGCGCTCTTCCTCGCCCTATTATCTCCAGACCCTGGAGGCGCTGGCGCGGCACTACAAAGTCTCCATGAACGAAGCCTGGGAAGACCTGCCCAAAAAGGCGCGGGATGCGATCCTGTACGGCTCCGGCGAGGACGAGATCAAATTCATCTATGACGACGGCGCGCGCCGCTATGAGACGCGCAAGCCCTTCGAGGGCGTCATTCCCAACATGGAGCGGCGCTACAAGGAAACCGACTCCGCCTGGAGCCGCGAGGAGATGGAGCGCTTCCAGGACACCAGCCCCTGCGAGACCTGTGGCGGCTATCGCCTCAAGCCCGAGGCGCTGGCGGTGAAGATCGGCGGCCTGCATGTCGGCCAGGTCTGCGAAATGTCGATCCGGCATTCCGACGCCTGGTTCCGCGACATCGACGCCAAACTGAACAGGCAGCAGCGCGAGATCGCCGTCCGCATCCTGAAGGAAATCCGCGCCCGGCTGAAATTCCTCAACAATGTCGGGCTGGATTATCTGACGCTGGCGCGCGCCTCCGGCACCCTGTCGGGCGGCGAAAGCCAGCGCATCCGGCTGGCGTCCCAGATCGGCTCCGGTCTGACCGGCGTGCTCTATGTGCTGGACGAGCCGTCCATCGGCCTGCACCAGCGCGACAATGACAAGCTGCTGGACAGCCTGAAGGGGCTGCGCGACATGGGCAACACCGTGCTGGTGGTGGAGCATGACGAGGACGCCATCCGCACCGCCGACCATGTGATCGACATGGGCCCGGGCGCGGGCGTGCATGGCGGCCATATCATCGCCGAGGGCAGGCCCGCCGACATCATCGCCAACAAGAAAAGCCTGACCGGCCGCTATCTCAGCGGCGCCGAGTTCATCGCCATCCCGTCGCGACGCCGCAAACCGGCGCATAACCGCTGGCTGAAGGTGGTGGGCGCGCGCGGCAACAATCTCAAGAACGTCACGGCGGAAATTCCGCTGGGCACCCTGACCTGCGTCACCGGCGTGTCGGGCGGCGGCAAGTCCACCCTCACCATCGAGACGCTGTTCAAGGCGGCGGCCCGCAAGCTGTCGCAGGGGCGCGAGCATCCCGCCCCGCACGACCGCATCGAGGGCCTGGAATATCTCGACAAGGTGATCGACATCGACCAGTCGCCCATCGGCCGCACGCCGCGCTCCAACCCGGCCACCTATACCGGGGCCTTCACGCCGATCCGCGACTGGTTCGCCGAACTGCCCGAGGCCAAGGCGCGCGGCTATGCGCCGGGCCGCTTCAGCTTCAACGTCAAGGGCGGGCGCTGCGAGGCCTGCCAGGGCGACGGCGTGATCCAGATCGAGATGCACTTCCTGCCCGACGTCTACGTCCAGTGCGATGTCTGCAAGGGCAAGCGCTACAACCGCGAAACGCTGGAAGTGAAGTTCCGCGACCGCTCCATTTCCGATGTGCTGGACATGACCATCGAGGCGGGCGCGGAGCTGTTCAAGGCGGTGCCGTCCATCGCCGAAAAGCTGGAGACCCTCAAGCGCGTAGGCCTGGGCTATATCTCCATCGGCCAGCAGGCCACCACCTTGTCGGGGGGCGAGGCCCAGCGCGTCAAGCTGTCCAAGGAACTGTCGCGCCGCGCCACCGGCCGCACCCTCTACATCCTGGACGAGCCGACCACCGGCCTGCATTTCCACGATGTGAAGAAGCTGCTGGATGTGCTGCAGGAACTGGTGGACCAGGGCAACACCGTGGTGGTGATCGAGCACAATCTGGAAGTCATCAAGACGGCCGACTGGATCGTGGATATGGGCCCCGAAGGCGGCGACGGCGGCGGCGAGATCCTCGCCAGCGGCACGCCCGAGGATGTGGCGAAGAACGCCCGCTCCTATACCGGCCGCTATCTCAAGCCGCTGCTGAAGGCGGCGGCCTCCGCCCGCAAGCTCAAGGCCGCAGAATAAATCCGGCTGTCAGGCCAGGATATTGGTGACCGGCTCGCCCTTGATCCGGCGCCAGGCCGAAACGCTGGCGCTGGCGAACAGGCCGATCATCAGCGGCGACATCAGGAAGCTCAGCCCGCTCATCACCGGCAGGATTTCGCGCGCCCGCACCATGCCGGCGATGATCTGCACTTCCTGGCTGGCGCCGGACGCGGGCGGCACCTGGCCCGCCAGCGCCATTTCCACGCCCACGAACAACAGGAAGAAGGGCGCGAAGATGCCGATCATCAGGCCCAGCAGCCGCCAGAAATGTCCCGCCGACAGTTCCCAGGACCGGCGCAACACCGGCACGGTTTCCGCCACCGAGATGGCGGGCAGCAGGGCCAGGAAGCGCGGCATGGCGACCAGGATGACGCCATACACCATCACCAGCAGCAGCACGCCGCGCACCGCCGCCGGCAGGGCGGGCCCGGCCAGCGACAGCAGCATCACCGCGGGCATGATCAACAGCAGGATCAGTCCGGCAAAGGCGAAGAAGGCGCGGAACAGCCGCCATTCCTGGGCGCCGAAGGCGAAATAGGCCAGCGGCGCATCCTTGCGCGCGCCCATCACCAGCTGCACCACGGCGACATAGAT
>CALDFO010000393.1 GCA_937942205.1 uncultured Alphaproteobacteria bacterium | reverse complement strand
GCGATCAGCCGCCGTACCGTCCTTCTGTCCGCCGCGGCGGCGGGCGTTGCCGCAGCCGGACCGGCGGCCGCGCAAGCAGAGCGTCTGGCGCGGCAACTGTCCGGTTACGCGGTGAACCTGGACACCTGGTACCGCCATGTGCCCTTTGCCCGGCGTTTCGCCCTGGCGCGCGCGGCGGGCTTCCGCTGCGTGGAGTTCTGGCCCGCCATCCGGCCCGCCGACACGCTGGACGCGGCGCAAATCCGCCGTCTGCTGGACGAGAACGGCCTGTCGGTGTCGCAATACGCCCCCAAGGTGCCGAATTTCTCCGATCCGGCGGCGCAGGGCGAACTGCTGACGGTGATCGCCTCGGCCATCGCCGATGCGAAAACCCTGGGCTGCGACAAGATCACGGTGGTGGGCCATGCACTGGTGCCGGGCATGACGCGCGAGGCGATGCTGGCGGGCTATACGGCGGGGCTGATGCGGATGGCGCCCTTGCTGGAAGCGGGCGGCGTCACCGCGCTGGTGGAGCCGTTCAACACCGTCAACCATCCGGGTCATCTGCTGAACGGCTCGCGCCCGGCGGTGGCGATGGTCAAGGCGGTCAATTCGCCGCGCGTGAAACTGCTGTGGGATTTCTATCATATGCAGCTGGAGGAAGGCGACCTGATCGACAAGTTCACCGCCGCCGTCGCGCAGGTGGGCTATGTACAGATCGGCGATGTGCCGGGCCGCCATGAGCCGGGCACCGGCGAGATCAACCATGCCGCCCTGATCCGCGCCGTGCGCGCCGCCGGATACAAGGACAAGATCGGGCTGGAATTCATTCCGCTCGCCGATGACGGCGCCGCGGCGGTGGCGGCGGTGGCGGGGCTGGACGCGCCCCTCTAAACAGGCCGGAAAAGCGGGAATATTTCCCGGGCATTTCTCAACTGGGCCATGTTCCCGCCCTGGTGGCGGCGCGGTAGGATGGGCCATGTCGCTGCAAACCCGTGTCCTGGGCTCCATTGCCCTGCTGCTGGTGCTGGCGCTGCTGGGCGGCAGCGCCTTCCTGCTGCTTCATGCCCGCTCGGTCGCCCGGCTGGAGGTGCATACCGCCTTTCGCGGCGCCGAGGAGTCGGTGCGCGACACCATGAAGGGCAATGTCGCCCATACCGTGACCCTGCGCGAGGTGGTCGCCAGTTTCGAGGGCCAGCGTCATGTCCGCGCCGCGCTGGTCAACGAAGCCGGCAAGGTGATCGTGCAGTCGCAGATCGGGCCCCTGGCCAATCCCGCGCCGCGCTGGTTCTCCTGGCTGATGACGCCGCCCCCCCTGACCACCGCCATTCCCATCAACCTGCCGCAATTTCCCTGTGTGCTGACCCTGACCAGCGATCCGCGCAGCGAACTGGCCGAGGTGTGGGACCATGCCTTCAACGCCTTTCTCACCATGCTGCTGTTCTGCGCCGGGGTGATGACGGTGGTGTCGCTGGCCTTCGCCCATGCCTTGCGGCACCTGCGCCGTCTGCAGGCGGGAATGCTGGATGTCTCCAAGGGCCGCTATCACACCCGGCTGGCGGCCGATGGGCCGCCCGAGCTGGCGGACCTGGCGCGGGGCTTCAATCATATGGCGCGGCAACTGGAGGAGTTCTCCGACAGCAACCGCCGCCTGGAGCAGCAGATCGAGCAGGTGCAGGACGAGGAACGCGCCGGCATCGCCCGCGACCTGCATGACGAGGTGGGGCCGTATCTGTTCGCCATTCAGGTGGACGCCAGCGCCCTGGCGAAATCGGCCACGCCCGAAACGCGCGAGCGGGGCGGGGCGATCCGCGAGGCGGTGCTGCATGTGCAGCGGCATGTGAAGGACATCCTGCGCCAGTTGCGGCCCGCCAGCGAGCTGGAGTTCGGACTGGAGGCGGCGGTGGCCGACCTGGTCGCCTTCTGGTCGCGGCGCTATCCCGCCATCCGGTTCGAGCGCGCCGTCGCGCCGGATCTGGGCCTGGACCGGCGCGGCGAGGATGCCGCCTATCGCATCGTGCAGGAAGCCCTCAGCAACGCCGTGCGCCATGGACGCCCGCAGGCGATCCGCGTCGCCATCGCCCGCGAGGGCGGCGAGGTGCTGGTCTGTGTCGAGGATGACGGCGGGGGCTTGCGCCAATCGGCCAACGGCCTGGGCCAGATGGGTCTGGCCGGGATGGCGCAGCGGGTGTCGGCGCTGAAGGGAGCTTTCGTCCTGGAGGATATTCCGGGCCAGGGCGTTCGTATCCGCGCCCGCCTGCCCAGG
>CALDFO010000392.1 GCA_937942205.1 uncultured Alphaproteobacteria bacterium | reverse complement strand
GAAATCCCGCCTGCCGGACATCGGCTTTTTTCGCGCCGGATTTGCGGCGCGGTAGCGTACCAAATTGGGTCGCATCCGCGGCTGGCGCAAGTTCCCTGGTCTGTGCGACACTGCCGGGTGTGCGGCATGGGGCGCATCGAAAGGGACATGGGTTGAAAACCACGCTGCTGCAGACGGCCTTGCTGTGCCTGCTCGCCACCGGCGCACGGGCCCAGAGCCAGTGCGAGGAGCCGGTGATGCCCGATCCGGTCGATGGAAGCCGGGTGGGCGGCGAGCAGCTTCGCGCCGCCATGGCGGCGACGCGGGAGTTCATGGCCCAGTCCGATCTCTACCAGTTCTGTCTCAGCCGCGAGGTGGATGCGGGCAAGGCGCTGGCGGTCACCGAATCCCGGCCTTTCGACGGGACGCTGGAGGCCGACGCGCGGGCGCGGATCGAGGCCAGCCAGCGGGCCAAGGAAAAGGCCAGCCTGTCCATCAACACCGCCATCACCATCTACAAGCACGCCCATCCCGATTTTCACTGACCGCAGCCTGCTGGCCGCAACCTCTGCGGGGGCGGGGCTGATTCCATTTGACGCGCTCTGTGATTCGCGGCGAATCACTTATGATTCGGCCATGTCGGAAGCCGCTCGCCAGATGCCCAGACCGCGCCGCAGCAAGGCGGCCTCGCGTGTCGCCATCCTGGACGCCGCCCGCCGCGTCGCCGCCCGCGACGGGGCGCGCGAGCTGTCGCTGCGCGGTGTCGCCGCCGAGGCGGGCTTCGCGCCCGCCGCGCTGTATGGCTATTTCCGCAACAAGGACGAATTGCTGCTGGCGCTGGCCGCGGACGATCTTTCGGCGCTGGCGCGGGTGATGCGCGGCGCGGGCGGCTTGCAGGGCGCGGGCATCGCCGCGCTGGAGCTGCTGCGCGGGGCCGAGACGATGGCGGCCGCGTCCGGCGCGCTCAATGGATCGCAGGGCGGTGACGCCGAGCGTCTTTTCAACGGCCGCCTGATCGCGGCGCTCAAGGCGCTGTCGGATGCGGGCGGTATGCCCACCGGCAACCGCGAAAGCCAGTGCGATGTGGTGCTGCTGGCGGCGTCGCTGGCGGGGCTGGCGCTGTTCGCCCGGTCCGGCCGCCTGGAGGCGCTGGGCTTCGCGCCCGCCGAAATGATCGCCTGCCTGGAAGGCCGCTTCCGTCAGCCTGCCTGAGCCGTCCGCCTCAGGCCGACAGGTGCTGCGCCAGGATATGCGCGCCGATCACGATCAGGATCAGGCCGCCGATCCCTTCCGCCCATTTGCCGAACCGCGTTCCCAGCGCATGGCCCGCCATCACGCCGATGGTGGTCATGGTGAAGGTGGCGGCGCCGATCGCCAGCGCGTTGACCAGAATATTGGCGTCCACCAGCGCCAGGGTGACGCCCACCGCCAGCGCGTCGATGCTGGTGCCCACCGCCGTCAGGACCAGCAGGAAAAAAGAATGCCGCTGGGGTTTTTGCGCTATGGCGTCCCGCTGGAGACTTTCCCAGATCATCTTGCCGCCGATTCCCAGCAGCAGGCCGAAGGCGATCCAGTGGTCGAAGGCTTCGACATAGCGGCTGGCGGCCCGGCCCAGCAGCCAGCCGAGCAGCGGCGTCAGGGTTTCGATGCCGCCGAAGATCAGTCCGATCCGCAGCGCCTCGGTCAGTCTGGGCTTGTGCAGGGCGGCGCCCTTGCCCAGCGCGGCGGCAAAGGCGTCCGCGGACAGGCTGATGGCCAGAAACAGGATGGCGATATACGGCATGACGCGGCTTACTAGAGTTTTCCGCCTTTCATGGGAACCGTATAATTCCGCTCCTATTTTCCGGTGGCGCTGCGCACCTGGAACGGCGCGGTCACCTTGGCGCCGTCCTGGAAGGTCAAGGTCACCGGCACGGACGCGCCCACCTTCAGCCGCGACTCCATGCACATCAGGTGATAGCCGCCGGGCGCGAAGGCCTGGACGCCGCCCGCCGGAACGGTCAGCGCCGCCACATGCTCCATGCCGCCGGGGCCGCTTTTGTGCATCATCATGCTGCCGCAGCCGGGGCTTTGGACCTCGGTCAGGGTCACGGGCGCGTCGCCGTCATTGCGCAGCATGAAATAGCCGCCTGACGGCACGGCGGGCGGCAGGGCGCGGAACCAGCCGTCGGTCACGCTGACACCGGCGGCGTGCGCCCCCGATGCACCGGCCAGCAACAGCAAGGCGGCGATGGCGGCCAGATGCAGATATTCCAGGGTCAGGCGCATGGGGAGATCTCCGGATCGGACGGCGTGCAGGAAGGGGTGTGACAGGCCACGAGCGCACGCAGTTTTGCCACCGCAGCTGGGCCACATTGCGGCAAGGACAAAAGTTCGTCGTCACGCCAGGCGGCGGCCTGTTCCAGGGTGGTGATGCCGCCCCGCGCCAGGGCGTTGATGGTGCGCCGGGGCAGCGGCAGGCCCGCGATGGGGCGCGTCTCATTGGCCATGATGCATCCCCGCATGAGGATCGGGGGCGGTGACGGTCAGCACCGGGGCGGGAAATTTGGCATCGCCGCCCGGCGGCTGGTCCCATTTGGCGACCGCGCCGGTACAGGTCTGGGTCACCGGAAAGACCAGCGCGCCGGGCGCGTCGGGCAGGTGCAGCAGCAGGGCGAAGGCGTCGAACTGGTCGGCGGGCAGGGGGCCGCCTTTCCAGGTGATGGCGGTGACCTTATCGCCGGCCCGCGCCACTTCGATGCTCCAGCCCGGCTTGGGCTGGGGACGGGCCGTCACCACGGCGGCGGGTATGGCGATCGTGACCGCCACCGTGGGCGCATCGCCGCAGCCATGCCCGGCGCGGAACGTGGCGACGCTGTAGCCGCCGGCGGGCGCGGACGCTTCCGCCAGCGCGACATGGGCGGCGGCGGGCGCGGCGCCGGCCAGGAGCAGGAGAGCGGTGATCTTCAGCATGGCGGTTTTCCTTTTCGGGGGCATGGCCGGTTCCTAGAAGCGGTAGCCGAGGCCGGCGAACACCGACCGGCCTTCGCCCGGATAGAAGACGGTGGTGGCCGCCAGCGCGGCATCGGTGACCGCGCCGAACTCGGCGGTATAGCGCTTGTCGGCCAGGTTGCGCGCATCGGCGAAGAGCGTGACGCCATTGGCCAGGGTCCAGCCCAGGCTCAGATTGACCAGCGCATAACCCGGCGCCTTGAGGCGGTTGGCATAGTCCACGAAGACGCTGGTCATACGCCAGTCCAGCGCCGGTTCGACGAACAGGCCGGAGGGATGCTCATAGCGGAGCGAGACGCGATACTGATGCTCGGGCACCACCGGCATCCGGTTGTTGCGATAGACCGGATCATTGTCGAAAGTGAAGTCCGACCAGGCATAAGTCTGGCGCAGGCGCAGCGGCCCGCCCGCCGGGGCGATGTCCAGCTCCCAGTCCAGGCTGGCCTCGACGCCCTGATGGATGGTGTCGCCCGCGTTGAAGAAGGCCGCCGGATAGCCGGTGACGGCGTTGAAACTCAGCAGTTCGTTCTGCACCGCCGAGCGGTAGAAGGTCAGGTCCCAGGTGAAGACATCGCGCCGTCCCCGGGTGCCGATCTCACCCGTCCAGGCCTTCTGGGCCTGTACCGGCACAAAGCCGGGATAGGGCGACTGCACCAGCGCGCCGTAATGCGGCGGCTCCACCGAGCGGGTGACATTGGCATAGACCTGCGCGCCGCTGTCGTCCTGCCAGAGCAGGCCGATGCGCGGCGCGAACCAGCCGAACGTCTTGGCCGCATCGTTGGCGGCGTTCAGATTGTCACGATAGTCGCGCGTGGCCTGGCCCCAGGAGCCGCCCGCCACCAGGGCGATTTCGTCGGTGGCGAACCAGCGGCCTTCGGCGAAGAGGTCGGTGCCGCTGGCCTCCTGATGGCCGTCGCCGAATTTGAATCCGTTCTTGCCCGCCGCGTTGACATACAGGCGGCTGTTGTTGCTGCCCTGGCGATAGGACGCGCCCGCGAACAGGTCGGCCTTGTGGCCCGCGATTTCGCCGGTCCAGTCGAAACGGCCGAACGCGCCCTGGGTATGGATATTCTGGTCGATCACGATGGAAATAGGGTGGTGCAGCGCGGTGCCGGTCATGTAGAGACCGCCCTCGAACACCAAGCCCTCGTCGAAGCGCCAGTGGGTTTGCAGGCTGGCGCGGGCCACCTGCTGGTCGCGCGCCCAGCTGTTGGCGACCACGCCCGCGCCCGCATTCCTGGGATTGTTCAGCGCGTCGAACAGGTTCAGCGTGCCCGGCACCTGCTGGTCGATGTCCGCGCCATACAGGATCAGGCGCACATCCTGCTCCTCGCCGAAACGATACCCGGCGTTGAGGGTGCCGCGCACCTGGTCCTGGGCGGAATGGGTGCGATAGCCGTCGGCGCGCAGCCCTTCCACCGCGGCATAGACATCCCAGGCGCCATATTCGCGGGCCACCGCGCCGGCGCCGCGCAGCGTGCCATAGCTGCCGCCCTCGACGCGCAGCAGGTTGGGCGACTGGGCGGTGCGGCCGGTGGGCGACACCAGATTGACCGCGCCGCCGAGCTGGGCGCCGCCGAAGCGCAGCGCGTTGCCGCCTTTGTAGACCTCGATATAGCGCGCACCCATCGCGTCCACTTTCTGGAAGTCGGAAAAGCCATCGGCATCGGCGAAGGGCACGCCGTCCTGCGCGATCAGCACGCCGCGCTGGTGATAGGACTGGTCGATGCCCGAACCGCGGATGGACAGGCGCGATTCCTCGCCATAGCGCTTGTTGGACAACACGCCCGGCACATCGCGCAGCAGGTCGGGAAAGCCGATCGCCAGGCGATCCTCATAGGCTTCCGCCGCGACCACCGAGACCGCGCCCGGCGTGCGCGACAGCCGGTCGCGCGCCTGGGCCACGATGGCGGGATCGTCGGGATCGGCGGTGGCGGTGACGATCACCGTCTCGGCGCGGCTGGCGGCCAGGGCGGTGACTTGCGCCTGGGCCGCCGGAACGCAAACAGCGACGCAAGCAAGCGTGAAAACGGAAACGGGGGCGCACAGGCGCGCGGGAATGGTCATGGGAATGCCCTGATTGTGAACCTGAGGGAGCCGCGCGATGGGCGCGGCGGCGAAACTCAGGCGCTCAGGGGCGGGGCGCGGGGAGAATGGGGCTGGAATTGCGCCGCGATCCGGGCTGCGAAGGCGCGGTCGGCGGCGGCGGCGACGGCATGGACGGCGGGCTGCGTCAGGGCGGGCGCGTCGGGCGCGGCGGCCAGCGGCGGTGCGCCGGTGAAGGCGCAGGGCGCGTCGTGGCTCTCCTGCCGGACGGGAGCGTCATGCTGCTGCTTGGCGGCGCTGTCCACCGAGCAGATGGTAAAGGCGATCTCGCCCGGCGCGGCGGCGGGCATCCAGCCGGCCGGCAGCATCGCGCGCAGGATCATCGCGATCAGCGCCAGATGCTTGAGGCCGTGGAAAATTCCCTGCATGGCCAAGGTTGTGGTCCCGCCCGGCGCGGGCGTCAAGCAAGCGCTATGTCGCAGCCGGACCGGGCCGGAATCCGATCGAAATCAAATCGTGATCCCGCCATCCACGATAAAATCCCGTGGGAGCGGCACGCCGCCGGCCGTGCGGCCCAAAACAGACGGCTCCGAAGTCAGATCGTGATGCCGCCGTCGACGATAAAGTTCTGCCCGGTGGCGAAGGCGGAATCGTCGCTGGCCAGCCACAGCACGATGGAGGCGATCTCCTCCGCCGTGCCCAGCCGCCCCATCGGCTGGCGGGCGGTGAAGGCCTTGCGCGCCGCCTCATAGTCGCCGGTGTCCTTCAGGCGCTGTTGCAGCGAGGGCGAATCCACCGTGCCGGGACAGACGGTGTTGCAGCGGATCCCCTTGGTCACATAGTCGGCGGCGATCGCCTTGGTCATGCCGATCACGGCCGCCTTGCTGGCGCCATAGATGCAGCGGTTGGGCACGCCCTTGATCGAGCCGGCCACAGAGGCGACGTTGATGATCGAACCGCCGCCGCCCGCGATCATGGCGGGCATGAAAGCGGTGATCATCCGGGCCATGGCGAAGACGTTGATGTCGAACGACTTCTGCCACTGGGCCTCGGTGTTATCCAGGATGGCGCCGTTCTCCACGAAGCCGGCGCAGTTGAACAGCACGTCCACGCGGCCCACCCGCGCGGCCAGCGCGGCGATGGCGGCGCTGTCGGTGACGTCGAGTTGATGCTTTTCGGCGTCCAGGCCGTCCAGCCCCTGGAGGTCGCGGTCGGTGGCGATCACTTTCGCGCCCTCGGCGGCGAACAGCGCACAGGTGGCGCGGCCGATGCCCGCCGCGGCGCCGGTGATCAGCGCGATCTTGCCGTTCAATTTCCCGGTCATGAGTCGATTCCGATGTTGCAATAGCGAAAGGGGGCGATGGGAGCAGGAAGGCGTGCACTATACCCAAAGCCCGCTTTGACGAAAGCCGGGAACTAGGGTTTGCTCCGGCCTGGAAAAAGGCGCGCCAAGACGCCGCCATGGCCCCGGGGTTGAGACATGATGAAGACCAGAGTGCGCTACCTGCTGATCATGCTGATGTTCGTGATCAGCGCGGTGGTCTATATCGACCGCAGCAATATTTCGATCGCGGGCCTCTACCTCGCCGAGGATTACGGCATCACCAAGATCGAGCTGGGCTGGGTCTTCAGCGCCTTCCTGCTGGGCTATGCCGCCTTCCAGATCCCCGCCGGATGGCTGGTGGGCAAGCTGGGTCCGCGCAAGACGCTGACCTATGGCCTGATCTGGTGGAGTGTTCTCAGTGTCGTCACCGCGCTGGTGCCGCCCACCATGGGCGGGGCGCTGTGGCTGCTGATCGCGGTGCGCTTCACACTGGGCCTGGGCGAGGCGGTGGCCTATCCGTCGTCCAACCAGTTCATCGCCGCCTGGTTCCCTACTCATGAGCGCGGCAAGGCCAATGGCTGGGTGTTCGGCGGCGTGGGCCTGGGGTCGGGCCTGGCCCCGCCGCTGGTCGCCGCCATCATCGCCTTCTATGGCTGGCGCGAGGTCTTCTATATCTCGGCGGTGATCGGCCTGGTGGTGGCGGGCGTCTGGTGGTGGCTGGCGCGCGACACGCCCGCCGAGCATCCCAATGTCTCTCCGCAGGAGTTGGCGTATATCCAGTCCGACCCCTCGGTGAAGATCAAGGAAGGCAAAACCGCGGTGCCCTGGGCGCGCATCTTCTCCAGCGGCGATGTGCTGATGTGCGCCTTGTCCTATGTCGCCTTCTGCTATGTCGCGTTCATTTTCCACACCTGGTTCTTCATCTATCTGCGCGAAGCGCGCGGACTGGACCTGAAGCAGAGCGCGGTGCTGGCCATGCTGCCCTTCATCGCCATGACCACCTGTTCGGTCCTGGGCGGCGCGATCAGCGACTGGCTGGTCAAGCACAAGGGCCAGTATGTCGGGCGCAGCCTCTACGGCGCGGCCACCCTGTTCCTGACCAGCATCTTCCTGGTGATCGGCAGCCAGGTGCAGGACACCACCCTGGCGGTGCTGGTGCTGGCGGGCGGCGCGGGCGCGGTCTATCTGGGCCAGGCCTGCTACTGGGCGGTGGCCGCCGATGTGGGCGGTCCCTATACCGGCGTCGTGTCGGGCCTGATCAACATGGCCGGGCAGATCGCGGGCGCGGTGACGGCCTCGGCCACACCCTGGTTCGCGGCCACCTATGGCTGGACCACCGCCTTTTATGTCGCGGCGGGCCTGGCCTTTGTCTGTGTGTTCCCCTGGTTCTTCGTCAATCCGAACCGCCGCCTGAAAGTGGACCCGCAGGTCGAG
>CALDFO010000391.1 GCA_937942205.1 uncultured Alphaproteobacteria bacterium | reverse complement strand
GCCGATCTCGCACTGCCGCCCGATGGCGACGCCCGGACCGATCACCGCTCCCGGCCCGATGCGGCTGCCGTCGCCGATCTCCGCCCCCGCCGCGATCACCACGCCATGCGCCAGTTCCACACCCGCGCCGATCCGCGCCAGCGGCGAGATGCTGCCATCCGCGGCGCGCCAGCGCGGCTGGGAGTGTTCGGGATAGAACAGCCACGCGGCCTGCGCGAAGGCCAGCACCACCGCAGGGGATTCCAGCACCGCCATGCTTGCGGGCGCGTCAGGCCGCTTGCCCTTGTCCGGCACCAGACAGGCCCCGGCGCGGCAGCCGGCGAAGGCGTCGCGGCGGTCGGCGCTGCCGGTGAAAAAGGTCAGATGCGACGGCGACGCCCCGGCCAGATCGGCCAGGTCATGCACCAGGCGCGTCCCGTCGGCGGAATCCGGAAGCGTCACCCCCGCCTTTTCGCAAATCTGCGCCAGCGTGAACGGGCCGCGATTGTCGAAAAAACGGGGATCGGCCATCCGGATTACTGCTGGGCGGGGGCCGACGGCGCGGGCGCGGCGGCCAGCGTCACCTTGTAGGTGGGCATTTTCTGGTCCAGGCGGGCGATCACCTCGCGGGTGATGTCGAAAGCGCCGTTGTTGGCGAACACCACCGCCTGCTTGTCCAGCACCAGATTGGCGCCGCGTTCCTTGACCACTTCCTCCAGGATCGGGCCCAGCGCCTGCTCCATCGCCTGACGGGCGCGCAGGAAGCCGCCCTTGATCTGCTCGTCTTTCTTCTGCGCCGCGCCCTGCAGCGACCGCTGCTTGGCCTCGAAGGCGGCCATGCGCTTCTGCTTGAGGTCGGGCGCCAGGATGGCGACCTGCTGCTGCAGCTGGCGGCCCTCGGTCTGGATGGCCTGGCCCTGGGCCGTCAGATCCTTGCGCGCCTGTTCGGCCAGCCCCTGAACCTGCTTGGCGACATCCTGACCGACCTTGGAGGATTGCAGGATGGCGACCTTGTCGATCACCACCACGCGGGGGCCGGGCGGGTTGCCCTGCGCCAGGGCAGCGGCGGGCGCGAACACCGCGAAAGCAAGCGCCAGGGCGGAAAGTGTCTTCATCGTCAGTATCCTGTGGCTGTGCTGAAGTGGATGAGCTGGGCGCGGTCGTAAGATTCCTTGACGTAAGGAAGCGCGACGCTGATCTGAACCGGCCCGAACGGCGATTTCCAGTTGACGCTGATGCCGGCGGTGGCGCGGAAGGCCAGATTGTCCTTCACGCACGACCCGATGCCGGAATAACGGATGCCCGTGCAGGTGCGGGTGGTGATGTTGTCCAGATGGCCGATGGTGCCGAAGTCGGTGAACAGCGACAGGCCGATACCATAGCTTTCCGGCACCAGCGACGGCAGGCGCGCCGCCACCGTGCCGATGGCATAGACGTTGGCGCCGACCGAGCCGGTATTGTTGGGCGCCACCAGGTCGCGCGGGCCGACGCCCGCGATGGCGAAGCCGCGGAAGCTTTCGGCGCCGCGGAAGAAGCGTTCGTTGAACGGCACCAGCGAGCCGTTATAGCCGGTGATGTAACCGGCATTGCCGCTGAAGCTGCCCACCACCGCGCCCTCGAAGAAAGGCGTGAACTTGGAGAAGGTGCTGTAGGTGCTGAGGTATTTGAGCGTGCCGCCGAAACCCGCGAAATCCTGGCTGAAGGAGAAGGTGCCGCCCGTGGTGGGCGCGCGGTAGTCGTCCAGGTCGTTATAGGAATAGCTGTAACCCAGGATCGAGCCGCTGGCCGAACCGGCGGCCAGGCGCACTTCCAGCGGCGCGCCGGCATAGGGACGCACCTTCTCGAACTTGTAGATATAGCGCAGGCCCACCATGGAATATTCCGAGATGGGGAAGCCCAGGCGCATCACCGCGGCGCTGACATCGCTTTGATAAGATCGGAAGAGCACACGTCTGAAC
>CALDFO010000390.1 GCA_937942205.1 uncultured Alphaproteobacteria bacterium | reverse complement strand
AACCACTTAGCGGGCACTTAGCGGGCCCCTGGCGGACGCGGGAGTCGTCCCCAGTCTTGCGGTTCCGAATCTGTGAGCGGATTCAAAGCTGTGGAATCTTTTCCGGCAGCGTGGATGGCGAGTCGCGGACTCTTGTTTTCTCCAGATGTTGTGCCAGTTTGGATCGCAACTGCTTCGTTTTGTGTCCAAGCAGGGTCTGGAGTCGCGCATGTCCATTATCCATCTCGACGACGAGCCGGTCGGAACCCTGCACCCGCTGGACCTGCTGGAGCGTGCGGTCGAGGCCAATGGCTGGGCCTTCGAGCGGGCGGGCCGGGATGAGTTGAACCTGTCGGTGGCGGGCAAATGGAGCGACCACCATTTCAATTTCTCCTGGCGGGAGGATCTGCAGTCCCTGCACCTGTCCAGCGCCTTCGACATGCGGATTTCCGAAGGCACCCGCCGCCAGAATGTCGCCGACCTGCTGATGGCGGTGAACGCCAAGCTGTGGATCGGCCATTTCGACCTCTGGCCCCAGGACGGCACCATCATCTTCCGCCATGCCATGATCTTCCCCGATGCCGAAGCCAGCGCCGCCCAGTGCGAGGCGCTGCTGAATCTGGCGCTGGAAGCCTGCGAACATTACTACCCGGCCTTCCAGTTCGTGCTGTGGGGCGGCAAGACGGCCGACGAGGCCATCGCTGCCGCCGTGCTGGAATGCGCCGGTCAGGCGTGACGCCGTGAGCATTGTCCTTATTGGTGCCGGGAGAATGGGCTCGGCGCTGCTCAAGGGCTGGCTGGCGGGCGGGGTCAAATCCATCACCGTGGTCGAGCCCAAGCCCTCCGCCGAACTCCGGAAACTGGCGAAGCAGAAAAAGATCGCCCTGCTGGCCGCGCCGTCGCAGGTGACCAAAGCGCCTGCTGTCTGTCTGGTCGCCATCAAGCCGCAAATCCTGAAAGGCGAAGCCCCCGCGCTGGCGGTTTTCGCCCAGTCTTCGGCAAAGAAGCAGGGCGCGCTGATGATCTCCATCGCGGCGGGCACCTCGGTCGCCGCGCTGGCCAAGGCCTGGGGAAAAAAGGCGCGCATCGTCCGCGCCATGCCCAACACGCCCGGCGCCATCGGCCAGGGCATCACCGGCCTTTACGCCGCAAAGGGCGTGACACCTGCGGATCGCAGGAAGGCCGCATCCCTGTTGTCGGCCCTGGGCGCGACCGAATGGGTGGACAAGGAACGCCTGATCGACAGCGTCACGGCTGTCTCCGGCTCTGGTCCCGCCTATCTCTTCCTGATGGCCGAGGCGTTGACCGAAGCGGGCGTGGCCGAAGGCCTGCCGCGCGCCCAGGCCGAAAAATTTGCCCGCGCCACGGTGACGGGAGCAGGCGCACTGCTGGCGGCGGACAAGGCGCCCGCCGCGGCGCTGCGCGAAGCCGTCACCAGCCCCGGCGGCACCACCGCCGCCGCGCTGGCGGTGCTGATGGCGAAAGACGGGCTGACGCCCCTGATGAAACGCGCCGTGAAGGCCGCGCGCAAACGCGCCCAGGAACTGCGTTAGTCTCTTGTCATTCCCGCGAACGCGGGAATCCAACTTCTTTCTTCCGCGCGGGGGACCGAAGTTGGATTCCCTTCCCTCGCAGCGCCTGACGGCGCTGCTCGCCGGGGATGACAACCAGCGGAAATCCAACTTGGAACGCGGTTTTCGGGATATTTAAACCGGCAGCCGGATCGTCGCCTTCAGGCCGCCCAGCGCGCTGTCGGCCAGCACGATCTCGCCGCCATGCGCGCGGGCGATGTCGCGGGCGATGGCCAGGCCCAGGCCCGAGCCGCCGCTTTGCAGGTTGCGGCCTTCGTCCAGGCGGTGGAAGGGGCGGAAGGCTTCCTCGCGCCGGTCCTCGGGAATGCCGGGACCGCTGTCCTCCACCACGATTTCCGCCAGGCGCGGCGAGGGCGTCAGGGTGACGGCGACCTGGCTGCCATGCTTGAGGGCGTTGTCCACCAGATTGGTGATGCAGCGGCGCAGGCCCGCGCCCTTGACGCTGACCGTCACGCCATCGGGCACCGCCAGCACAACCTCGCGCTGGCGCGCCCGGGCGCAGGCGGTGGCGGCGTCGCGCACCAGTTCGGACAGGTCGGTGGGAACCGACTCCTCGCCGCCCTCGCCGCGCGCGAAGGCCAGATATTCGTCCAGCATATACTCCATCTCGGCGATGTCGCCGTGCATGGAGCGAGTCTCCGCATCCTCCGGCATCATCGCCAGGGCCAGCTTCAATCGCGTCAGCGGCGTTTTCAGGTCGTGGCTGACTCCCGCCAGCATCTCGGTGCGCTGGCTGACATGGCGTTCGATACGGTCGCGCATGGTCAGGAAGGCCTGGGCGGCGCGCCGCACCTCCAGCGCGCCATAGGGCTTGAAGTCCGGCACGGCGCGGCCCTTGCCGAAGGCTTCGGCGGCGCGCGACAGCCGCTCGATGGGCCGTACCTGGTTGCGCAGGAACAGGATCGCCACGCCCATCAGGATCAGGGCCGATCCCACCATCCAGAGGATGAACAGATCGGGCTTGGAGACGGTGATGCGGTCGCGCGGCACCATCACCGCCAGCACCCCGTCATGCACATCCAGGCTGATCTCGAAATGATCGTCCACCCGCTTGGTGCGGAAATGGCGGTTGGGGCCGATGCGTTCCTCGATGATCTCGTCCAGCGCCACGTCGATGGTGCTTTCCGGCGGGCCTTCGGGCGGCTGCACCCGCGCGCCCGGCAGCAGCACGATGCCGTAGTCGAGCTGGCGCTGCGACAGGGCGCGCAGGCGCAGCCGCGCGTCGCCGCTGTAATTGTCCTCCAGCGCCACCAGCAGCGCCATGTCGGCGGCGACGTCGCGGGCCAGCCGCCTTGTGGTGGTGTCCAGGTCGCGCTCGAAGAAGACATAGGCGATGATCGCCTGCAGCAGCACGATGGGCGCGATGATGATGATCAGCGAACGCCCGAACAGGCCGCGCGGCAGCAGATGCTTGAGCCGGAACCTAGCCACGGCCGGGAACGGATATGTGGTCCCCGCCCCGATGCGTCCGCATCGGGGCATTGGAAAGCATCGGGCGGGCCGTGCTAACCACGGTCGGGCACCAGCATATAGCCCACGCCCCGCACCGTCTGGAGATAGAGCGGCAGCTTGGGGTCCTCCTCGATCTTGCGGCGCAGGCGCGTCACCTGCACGTCGATGGAGCGTTCCAGCGCCACATTCAGCCGCTTGCACAGGTCGGCGCGGGAAAAGGGCCGTCCCGCATGGGTGGCGAACAGCTGGAGCAGGGCGCTTTCCGCCCCGGTCAGCTTGACCGGTTTGCCCGCCCGGGTCAGCCGCCCGGTGGCGGGATCGAACACCGCCCCGCCCATCTGCACCGGGCCGGGGGCCGGGACTTCGGGCGTGGCCGCCCGCCGCAGCAGCGAACCCACCCGCAGCAGCAGCTCGCGCGGCTCGAACGGCTTGGGCAGATAATCGTCGGCGCCCAGCTCCAGCCCGGCGATGCGGTCGCTGGCCTCGCCCCGTGCCGTCAGCATTAGGATGGGCACACTGGAATCGGCCCGCACGCTCTTGGTCAGGTCCAGGCCGGATTCGCCCGGCATCATCACATCCAGGATCAACAGGTCGAAGGCCATGCTTTTCATCAGGGCGCGGGCCTCGGCCGCGCCGGGCGCGGCGGTCACCCGGTAGCCGTTGGTGGCCAGATAACGCTGCAACAGGGCGCGCAGCCGCTCATCGTCGTCCACCACCAGCAGGTGCGGCTCGCCGCCGCCGGCCGCCAGGGCGGAATTGGGGGGCAAACTCATGGCAGCCATGCCCCGGCGGAGGGCGAAAACGTTCCTCTCACCCTTGCGGATTTCGCGGCGGCCATGCTGCAATACATGGCAGAAAAACTAGGCCCTCCCATGAGGACGGGCAAGCCCGGCAGGACGCGAGTTACAGGACATGAAACAATGGCAGACGTGATCCCCTTCGATCAGCGCGACGGCTCGCTTTGGTACGACGGCAAGCTGGTTCCCTGGAAGGACGCCAAGACCCATGTCCTGACCCATGGCCTGCATTACGGCTCCTGCGTGTTCGAGGGCCAGCGCATCTATAACGGCACCATCTACAAGCTGAAGGAGCATACCGACCGGCTGTTCTTCTCGGCCGAGACGCTGGGCATGAAGATTCCCTTCAGCCGCGAGGAGATCAACCAGGCCTGCATCGCCGTGGCCAAGGCGCAGGGTATCACCGACGGCTATCTGCGCCCGGTCGCCTTCCGCGGCAGCGAGATGATGGCGGTGTCGGCCCAGAACACCACCATCCATGTCGCCATCGCCTGCTGGGCCTGGCCGTCCTATTTCAGCCCCGCCGAAAAGCTCAAGGGCATCCGGCTGGACATTTCGCGCTGGAAGCGGCCCTCGCCGGAGACCGAGCCGGTCCATGCCAAGGCGGCGGGCCTTTACATGATCTGCACCATCTCCAAGCACGAGGCCGAGGCCAAGGGCTATGCCGACGCTCTGATGTTCGATTATCGCGGCTATGTCGCCGAGGCGACGGGCGCCAACGTGTTCTTCGTCAAGGACGGCGCGCTGCACACGCCCACGCCCGACTGTTTCCTCAACGGCCTGACCCGCCAGTCGGTGATCGCCATCGCCAAGGCGCGGGGCGTGAAAGTGATCGAGCGCCATATCCAGCCGGAGGAGATGACCGGCTTCAGCGAATGTTTCCTCACCGGCTCGGCGGCGGAAGTCACCCCGGTGTCCGAGATCGGCCCCTATCGCTTCAAGCCGGGGGCGCTGACCGAAACCCTGATGAATGCGTATGCGGATGAGGTTCGCGGCGTGGCCACGGTTCCGGCCTAACCACCACTTCTCTTTATCTTTGGGTCGCACGGGCGACGCCTTCGCGGCGCGGCTATGTCCGGCTCACGGATCGGTGGGGCCGGGGCGCAGGTGCGCCATGCCGTTCTTGAAATAGATCACGCCGGTATAGACGGTCAGGCCCGCCGCCACCCACAGCAGGACATAGGCGGTGGCGGCATAGGTCACGGCCGGCAGGCCCGGCACGAAAGTGTCGGCCAGGGGCGTCAGGATCATCGCCCCGATGGCGATCATCTGGATGGCGGTCTTGAACTTGGCCACGGTGGTGACCGGCACGCTGACCCGCGTGCCCGCCAGGAATTCGCGCAGGCCCGAGACCAGGATTTCCCGCGACAGGATGATGACCGCGGGCACCAGCCGCAGCAGGCTGAGATTGCCGGTGTGCGGATTGTGGGTGGCGAAGGTGCCCTCGGCCACCAGCATCATCAGCGCCACCGCCACCAGCACCTTGTCGGCGATGGGATCCAACATGCGGCCGAAGTCCGATCCGGCCTTCAGCTTGCGGGCGGCGAAGCCGTCCAGCCAGTCGCTGACCCCGGCGATCACGAAAACGCCGAACGCCACCAGCCGCGCCGGGTCGCCGGGCAGCACGAAAGCCACCACGAAAACCGGGACCAGCACGATCCGCAGGATGGTCAGGGCGTTGGGCAAGGCGAACATGGCACCAGTCTAGAACGCTCCACGCGGCGAAATCACCCGCCGGGATG
>CALDFO010000389.1 GCA_937942205.1 uncultured Alphaproteobacteria bacterium | reverse complement strand
ATCGGCCGCCGGTTTGGCCTGCGCCGGCAGGCACAGGCTGCCACCCTTGATCGCGCCGGAGCGGCTTTGGGCGAAGGCGGCCAGGCTGCGATACTGTTTGGCGTCGTCCAGCAGCGCCCGCGCGTCGGCGCAGAAGCCCTTGGCGTCGTCGGCCTGTTCGGCCCAGGCCAGCTTGGCGGCCTTGCCCCGGAAGGCGATATATTCCGCCTTGCCGCCGCGATCCGCGAAGAAATCCTGCACCGAGGCGTCGGCGGTCTTGAGATCGTCGCGGAAACCGTCGGCGAACAGATGATAGGAATCGGCCTCGCCGCATTTGAGGGCCGCCACGATCAGTTGCTGGCGCATCACCGCGATCTTGAGGGCGGCGGCGTCGGATTTGCCGATACAGGCGGATAAGGCGGGTTGAACGGAAAAGGCGAGCGCCGCCAGGGCGCAGCCGGTCTTGCGAAGGCGCATGTGATCGTCCCCACGCCGGTCCTTGCGACCGGTCGCTTGTGTTGTGCACCCTCGCGGCCGAGATTGACGCAAACCTGCGAATATCCGGTTAGCGGTAATCGGCCTTCCGTTCATCTGGCGTTCATCTGCAAAGGGCGCAAAACAAAAGAGCGCGGGGTTTGATCCCCGCGCCCTTTCTTTGTCTTGTGAAACTGGATCAGACCTCGCGGTGGCGCTCGGCGTCCATCAGGCCCCGGATATAGCCGAAGATGAAGGGGAAGTTCTCGCGGCTGGCGTTGGGATCGCCCGGCACCGCCGGGGCATGGTCTGGCATCAGCATGTCCTCATAGCCGATCTCACGATAGACCCGCAGCGCCTTGACGAAATCGATATCGCCCTCGTCGGGGAAGATTTCCGCCACGAAGTCGTTGCGCTTGCCGCGAATGTTGCGGAAGTGGACGTTGAAGATCTTCTTGCGGGTGCCGAAATAACGGATGACGTCGAAAATCTCCTCCTTGGGATTTTCCAGATTCTCCGACACCGTGCCCTGGCAGAAGTTGAAGCCGTGATACGGGCTTTCATGCAGGGTGATGAACTTCTTCATGCCGTCGATGGTGCCCAGCACATTGTGGATGCCCTGATAGCCTTCCGGCGGCGTGCCCGGGTCCTGGGGATGGCAGGCGATGCGGACCTTGTACTCGTTGGCGACCGGCACCACCCGCTCCAGGAAATAATTGATGCGCTCCCAGAAGGCGTCGGGGCTGACCACGCCGGCGCGGGTCAAGGGCGGATTCTTGGCCAGCGCCTCTTTGGCGTTGAACTTCTCCACGATGGTGTCGCCGCGGCCGGGGATATGGCCGCTGCGGACCACGCCCAGCAGCGACATGTTGTATTTCAGGGTCTTGATGCCGGTGGCGGCGCAGGTGCGGATATGGTTCTGGAAGGATTCGATGTCGCGGTCGCGCTGCGGGCTCTGGGCCAGCATGATGGCCGGGTTCTTTTCGCGGTCGATGTGCGAGGAGGTCAGCAGCACGCTGTCCACCATCACCACATTCAGTTTCCACTTGGCGGCCAGGTCCTGCATCTTCCGCATCTCTTCCGGGGTGGGATAGAGGCGGGTGGGATCGGTGGTCACCGGGCTGGTGCAGATCGCGTCCACGCCATAGCGCGCCACCCAGG
>CALDFO010000388.1 GCA_937942205.1 uncultured Alphaproteobacteria bacterium | reverse complement strand
CGCGGTGTAGAAGATGTTGACCTTGTGCTTGTCGATCACCTCCCAGAAGCGCGAGGTGGTGGGATAATTGGGCACGCCCTCGAACATCAAGGTGGTCGCGCCGTTGGCCAGCGGGCCATAGAGGATATAGGTGTGGCCCGTCACCCAGCCCACATCGGCGGTGCACCAGTAGATCTCGCCGGGGTGGTAGTCGAAGACGTAATGATGGGTCCAGGCCGACCACAGCAAATAGCCGGCGGTGGTGTGCAGCACGCCCTTGGGCTTTCCGGTCGAACCCGACGTATAAAGAATGAACAGCGGGTCTTCGGCGTTCATCGCTTCGGCCGGGCAGTCGGCGGACACCTTGGCGGTTTCCTCATGCCACCAGACGTCGCGGCCCGCTTTCATATCCACCGCGCCGCCGGTGCGGCGGACCACGATCACGGAGGTGACGCCGGACGCCTTGGCCAGCGCCTCGTCGGTGTTGGCCTTGAGCGGCACGGTCTTGCCGCCGCGCAATCCCTCGTCGGCGGTGATCACCACCCGGCTGTCGCAGTCGGTGATGCGTCCGGCCAGGCTGTCGGGTGAAAAGCCGCCGAACACCACCGAATGCACCGCGCCGATGCGGGCGCAGGCCAGCATGGCGACCGCCGCTTCGGGGATCATCGGCATGTAGATGGTGACGCGGTCGCCTTTGCCGGCACCATGCGCCTTCAGCACATTGGCGAAGCGGCAGACCTGTTCGTGCAGCTCGGCGTAGGAGATGTGCTTGCTCTCCGACGGATCGTCGCCCTCCCAGATGATGGCGGTCTGGCCGCCGCGCGCCGCCAGGTGGCGGTCCAGGCAGTTGGCGGCCACATTCAGCGCCCCGTCCTCGAACCATTTGATGGACAGGCTGGCGGGATCGAAGCTGACATTGCGGACCTTGGTGAAAGGCGTCAGCCAGTCCAGCCGCGCCGCTTCCTTGCCCCAGAAGCCGTCCGGGTCGCGCACCGACTCCGCATAGGCCGCCTCATATTGCGCCGCTGTCATGTAGGCGCGGTCTTTCCACTCTTGCGGCACTGAAAACACGGTATCGGACATCACGTTGCTCTTTTGCGGCTTTTCCCGGAGGTCAATGGTGCTATGATCGCGGTGGTTCTTGCAAGGCGCGGCATCGTCACGCCTTTTTGCCTGTTTGATAGCGAATCCATAATCGCGCCTGCCGGTTCCGGCGCCTCCCTGCGGGGCGGGGAAGAAAAAAAGAAGCAGAGTAAAGAAAAGCAGAGGGGGACGACAGCATGACGTTTTTTCCGAGATTCGCGCTTTGCGCCGCCGCCCTGGCCTTG
>CALDFO010000387.1 GCA_937942205.1 uncultured Alphaproteobacteria bacterium | reverse complement strand
CGCCCTACATAGACCAGATGGTCGCCGCGATGCACGCCCACCAGCAGGGAGCGGAATTTCCCCGCCGTGGTGCTCCAGCCGCCGATCACCACTTCATGCCCGGCGCGGCACTTGGATTTGGTCCAGTCGTCGCCGCGCCCGCCGCGATAGGGGGCATCGGCACGCTTGGAGACGATACCTTCCAGGTTCATCCGGCAGGCCGATTGCAGCACCGCGTCGCCGCCGCTGGCGAAATGCGCGACATAGCGCAGCGTGCCGGCGGTTTTCAGCAGCGCCTCCAGCCGCGCCTTGCGCTCCGTCAAGGGCAGGGCGCGCAGGTCTTGTTTGTCCAGGAACATCAGGTCGAAGGCGAAGAAGATCAGGCTGTCCGACTGGCTGTCCGACAGCGCCGCCTGCAGCGACGCGAAATCCGGCGCGCCGTTATGGTCCAGGGCGCAGATCTCGCCATCGATAATGCTGTCGGGCAGTTTCGCGGCGGCTCTTGCGATGGCGGCGAACTTGTCGGTCCAGTCCAGCCCCTTGCGGGTGAGCAGCCGTGCCTTGCCGCCTTCCACACGCAACTGCATTCGGTAGCCGTCGAATTTCACTTCATGCAGCCAGCCCGCGCCGGACGGCGGGGTATCCACCAGGCGGCAAAGCTGGGGTTCCACGAAACGCGGCAGATGAGCGGCCTGTTTTGGGCTGACTTTTGGTCTGGCGGCGGTTTCCCGGACAGGTTTCCGGGCCGGTTCCGGCATGTCCGCCGCGCCCCGCGCCTTGGACTGCCAGATCGCGTCGGCTTTGAACGCCTGTGCCCGCATGAAGGGCTTGGGCGTGCGGCCGGTGCCTTTTTCGATGGCGGTCATGGCGCGGCCCGACGCCACCGAACGGTCCTGCGCCAGGATCGCCTCGCCCTGGCCCGCCCTGGCATATTCGTCCCGGTGCTTGATCAGAAGCCAGTTGGTGCGCTTGCTCTTGAACCTGTCGGTCTTCATCCGCACCAGAACCCAGGAACCGTGCAGCTTTTCGCCGTCCAGGGTGAATTTCAGGTCGCCCTTGGCCAGCATCCGGTCGGGGTCGCCGTCCGGCTCCCAATAACCGCGGTCCCAGAGCATGACGGTGCCGCCGCCATACTGGCCCTTGGGAATGGTGCCCTCAAAGTCGCCATAATCCAGCGGATGGTCTTCCACCTCCACCGCCAGCCGCTTGTCGGCGGGGTCCAGCGAGGGACCGCGCGTCACCGCCCAGGAGCGGAAGGTGCCATTCAGCTCCAGCCGGAAGTCGTAATGCAGCCGGGTGGCGGCATGTTTCTGGATGACATAGCGCAGGCGGCGCGACGGTTTGACGGCGCCCGCCGCACCGCTGGGTTCGGTCGTCACCGCGAAATCGCGCATGGCGCGGTATTTGGCCAAAGCCTTCTTCGCCGAAGCTTTGGGGACGGCCCTTTTCACGGCTTTTTTGGCGGTTTTCCGGCGATGCGCGGCCATGGCGTGGCCCCTCCTGTGGGAAACATAGTTCCCCGGCGGCGTTTCCGTTCCGATTCTCCAGAAAATCCGGGGAAAATCGAGGAGCATCCGCATGGCCGCGCGCAAGAAAGCCAAGACCAGCCGGGGCAAGGCCGCCGCCGCGCCCCGGCACGGCCATCATAAACCCGCCAATTCCAACGAGCCGCATCTGTCCTCGCGCCCGATCTGGCAGGGCCAGTTGCGCCTGTCGCTGGTGTCCTGCCCGGTGGCGCTGTATGGCGCGACCAGCAAGTCGGGCGACATCTCGTTCCACCTGCTCAATCCCGAAACCAACAACCGCATCCGCATGGTGCCCACCGATCCCGATACCGGCCCGGTGGAGCGCGCCGATCTGGTGAAGGGCT
>CALDFO010000386.1 GCA_937942205.1 uncultured Alphaproteobacteria bacterium | reverse complement strand
TACAGGGCCGCCGCCGAATAGGCGTACCAGTCGTACCACTCCACCAGATTGCCGATGGAGCCGGCCACGATAAGCCTCAGGCGCTGGTAAGTGGTGCGTTCGGCCGTCACGATGCATTCCCCTGCTGCGCCGCATGGAGGCGGCCGTTCTTGATGGGCCGCCACCTTCCTTGGGACTTGGCCCCAGTACAAGCCTCTTTTCGCCCCCGGCTTGCGCGCCCCGTGCTAATTTCCGCTGCGCCGTATCGCGCAAGGGGTGAATCGGCGAAGTTACGGAATGCACGTGGAGCAAAACCGGTCGAAAGGCGAAGACAGGCAAGGCGGGTCCGGTGGCCGGCCGGGTCCGGCCGGCCCGCTGCTGGCCGTGCTGGACCTGGGGACCAACAATTGCCGGCTGCTGATCGCCACGGCCTCGGCGCGCGGCGGCTTCCGGGTGGTGGATTCCTTTTCCCGCATCGTGCGGCTGGGCGAGGGGGTGGGCGCCAGCGGCCTGCTGTCGGACTGCGCCCTGGACCGCACCATCGCCGCGCTCAAGATCTGCGCCGACCGCATCGCCCGCCACAAGGTCAAGCATGTGCGGGTGATCGCCACCCAGGCGGCGCGGCTGGCCTCCAATGCCGACCTGCTGGTGGCGCGGGCGCGCGACGAGGCGGGATTGAATCTGGAGGTGATCTCGACGGGGGAGGAGGCCGAACTGGCCGCCGAGGGCTGCGCCCCGCTGATCGGCCGCCGCTACAAGGGCGCGCTGGTGTTCGACATCGGCGGCGGCTCCACCGAGATCGTCTGGCTGGCCAAGTCGCCGTCCGGCCCCCTGAAAAAGCTCACCGCCTCGGTGCCGGTGGGCGTGGTGAGCCTGGCGGAAGGCTATGGCGACCGTTCGCGCGGCCGGGCGGGCTTCGAGGCGATGTGCCAGGACCTGCGCGCGCGCTTCGAGCCGCTGGCGCGGGACATGGGCGAAGGTTTCGATATCCGCCGCAACCATCTTCTGGGCACCTCCGGCACCGTCACCACTTTGGCGGCGATCGCGCTCAAGCTGCCGCGCTACAACCGCGCCCGGGTGGACGGCAGCTGGCACGAAACCCGCCATATGATGAATGTGGTGAACCGGCTGGCGGGGCTGGACGTTCCGGCCCTGGCCCAGATCGGCAGCATCGGCAAGGAGCGCGCCGATCTGATGCTGCCGGGCTGCGCCATCTTCGCCGCCATCCACTCCTTGTGGCCCGCGCCGATGCTGCGCGTGGCCGACCGCGGCCTGCGCGAGGGCATGTTGCGGCGTCTCAGTCAGGGTCTGTCATGAAATCCAATAATTCCGGCAATTCCGGCGATGCCTCGGGGCGCGGCCGCGTTCCGGTCAAGGTGAAGAAGACGCGGGGGCGCACCGCCTCCTCGCATCAATGGCTGCAACGCCAGCTCAACGATCCCTATGTCGCCAAGGCGCGCGCCAGCGGCTATCGCAGCCGCGCCGCCTTCAAGCTGGTGGAGCTGGACGAGAAATTCCGCTTCCTGAAAAAGGGCGCCAAGGTGCTGGATCTGGGCGCGGCCCCGGGGGGATGGAGCCAGGTCGCCGCCGCGCGGGGCGCCACGGTGGTCGCCGCCGACGTGCTGGCGATGGACGAGATTCCCGGCGTGACCTTCTTCCAGGCCGATCTGACCGACCCGGATGTGCCCGCGATGCTGAAACAGGCGCTGGACGGACCCGCCGATGTGGTGCTGACCGACATGGCCGCGCCCACCACCGGCCATCGCGCCACCGACCATATCCGCACCGTCGCGCTGGTGGAGATCGCGCTGGAGGTGGCCGAGGATACGCTGCGGCCCGGCGGCGCATTTGTCGGCAAGGTGTTCCAGGGCGGGTCGTCCAGCGCACTGCTGGCGCGCCTCAAGCGCGCCTTCCGCGAGGTCAAGCACGTCAAGCCGCCCGCCAGCCGGGCGGAATCGGTCGAACTCTATGTCGTGGCGCTGGGCTTCAAGGCGAAAAGCCCCGGCGCGTGACGCCGGGGCTTTGCGGATTTGTGTCGCGCCGATTAGCGACGGACCGATTTGAGGCTGATCGAGCCGATGCCCGCCGCCACGTTCAGGCCGGTCGAGCCCTGCACGCTGAGCGGCTGCAGGGCGATGGACTTGTCCAGCCCGCCGACCAGGACGTTGGCGCCCAGGCCGACGCCGACATTGGCCTGGGCGGTGGCGCCCGCATACTCGCCTTCCAGCGCGCCGGGACGCACATCGGAGGCGGGGGCGAACACGCCCCAGATCAGCTTGCCCTTGCCGGTATAGCCGATATCAACGCCCCATTTGGAGATCGTGCCCGTATAGCGTTCGACCGGGGCCTTGGTCGGCTGATAGCTGCACATCAGATCCTTGCTGGAGCCGAAAACGAAACCCACGCCGCCGGCCACGTCGCAGGTCAGGGTGCCGACCTTCACGCCGGCGGGGGCCGCGCCGGCGGGCCCGGCCATGGCGAGGCCGGTCAGGGCGACCGCCGCGCCGATCATCAGACGAAAAGTTTTCATGGTGTTCTCCTTTGGGGAAAATGGGGCGGCCCCGGGAGGGGGCTCGGGGAATCCGGGGCCGCAGGGCAAGAACGTATTCCGGCGGGGTGCGGTTCCGCCGCCGTTCCGGCCGCCGGGCGCGCTCGCCAAAGAAGCGTTTTCCGGCAAGGCATTAGCGGGCCGCCCGGCGGCGCCCGATGCCCGCCCCTTGCGGAATCGGGGGACCGCTGATACAGGCTCGGCGCTCCAAGAAGGAGCGTCTCCTCCATGACCAGTTCGACCATCCGCGAAGCCCTGACCTTCGACGATGTGCTGCTGGTCCCAGGCGCCTCCGACGTTCTCCCCGCCCAGGTCGATACCCGCACCCGCCTGACCAAGACGGTAGAGCTGGGCATCCCGCTTCTGTCCGCCGCGATGGACACCGTCACCGAGGCGCAACTGGCCATCGCCATGGCGCAGGCGGGCGGCATGGGCGTCATCCATAAAAACCTGGGCATCGAGGAACAGGCCGAGCATGTGCGCCGCGTCAAGCGGTTCGAGAGCGGCATGGTGGTCAATCCCGTCACCATCACCCCCGACGCCAGCCTGGCCGAGGCCAAGGAGCTGATGGCCCGCCATCATATCTCCGGCGTGCCCGTCACCGAGGGGCTGGACGCCAAGGGCTCCGGCAAGCTGGTGGGCATCCTGACCAACCGCGACGTGCGCTTCGCCGCCGACCCGCGCCAGAAGGTGTCCGAACTGATGACCACCAAGCTGGTCACGGTGAAGGAAGGCGTGAAGCCGGACGAGGCCAAGCGCCTGCTGCACCAGCACCGCATCGAGAAGATCCTGGTGGTGGACGACGCCTATCGCTGCGTCGGGCTGATCACCGTCAAGGACATCGAAAAGGCGCAGCAGTTTCCCAATGCCTGCAAGGACGAGCGCGGCCGCCTGCGCGTCGCCGCCGCCACCGGCGTGGGCGAGGACGGCTATGCCCGCGCCATGGGCCTGATCGAGGCGGAATGCGACGTGATCGTGGTGGACACCGCGCACGGCCATTCCCGCGGCGTGATCGAGGCGATCCGGCGCATCAAGAAGGTGGCGGGTTCCGTGCAGGTCGCGGGCGGCAATATCGCCACCGCCGACGCTGCCAGGGCGCTGATCGACGCGGGCGCCGACGCGGTGAAGGTGGGCATCGGCCCCGGCTCGATCTGCACCACCCGCATCGTGGCGGGCGTGGGCGTGCCGCAGCTCACCGCGATCATGGACGCGGTGTCGGTGGCCCGCGATGCGGGCGTGCCGGTGATCGGCGATGGCGGCATCAAATATTCCGGCGACCTGGCCAAGGCGCTGGCGGCGGGCGCCAGCGTGGCGATGGTCGGCTCGCTGCTGGCGGGCACCGAGGAATCGCCGGGCGAGGTGTTCCTCTATCAGGGCCGCTCCTACAAGGGCTATCGCGGCATGGGCAGCGTGGGCGCGATGGCGCGCGGGTCGGCCGACCGCTATTTCCAGGCGGAAGTCAGCGACGCGCTGAAGCTGGTGCCTGAAGGCGTGGAGGGCCAGGTGGCCTATAAGGGGCCGGTGGCGGGCGTGATCCACCAGATCATCGGCGGCCTGCGCGCCGCGATGGGCTATACCGGCTGCCGCACCATGGCCGATTTTCATGAACGGGCGCAGTTCGTCCGCATCACCGGCGCGGGCCTGCGCGAAAGCCATGTCCATGATGTGACGGTGACGCGCGAGGCGCCGAACTATCATCCCGGTGGTAGCAACTAGGGCGCGGTCTTTTTGCGTCCTGAGTTCGTCGCGCCATCGCTCATGTACTGTTTGTACACATCGCTCGGCGCTCCTGCTCAGGCCACAAAAATTTCCGCGCTTATAGTTTCAGTGCTTCCAGCTTTGCCGCCTGCAACAGGATGATCGTCTTGGCGTCCACGATTTCGCCGGAGGCGATCATCGCCAGCGCCGCGTCCAGCGGCATTTCCAGCGTCTCGATATCCTCGCCCTCATGGGCGTGGCCGCCGCCCTTGGCGCGCGGCGCGGCCGAGTCATAGGCCGCCAGGAACAGGGAAATCCGTTCCTTCACCGCGCCTCCGCTCATGAAGCAGTGATTGACCAGCCGCGGGTCCGATACCGCGACACCGGCTTCCTCCATCGCCTCCTTGCGGGCGCAGGTCACGGGATCGTCGCCGTCCAACTTGCCGGCGGGCGCTTCGATCAACAGTTCGGGCAGGCCCCAGTCGAACACCGGCCAGCGGAATTGGCGGATCAGCAGCACCAGGCCGCGCGCGGCATCGTAAGGCAGCACGGCGGCGGCATCGCCAATGTCATAGGATTCCCGGCTCTGGGTCTGCCATGGACCGTCGCTGCGGCGGAAGTCGAAGGTGGCCTTGCGCAGGATGTAATAATCGTCCGACAGGGTGGTGACGCCGCGCAGGCGCACGCGGCCGGAAATATCATCGGTCATGAGGAGCTTTGTGTTGGGATCGCGCCGACGCTAGTCCCGGACATGCACCACGGCAAGCCGGTCGGCATAGAAGCGCCGCCAGCCCGGCGTTTCGTCCAGCAGCTTCACCACTGGCGCGCGGGCGGAGAAGATCGTCCAGCGCACATGGTAATAGGCCAGGCTGGATTCCAGTGCGGCGCGGTCCGGCGCGGTGATATCCTGATAGTTGCGCAGGAAGATGTCGCCATACAGATCGGCGCGGCTGTCGATGAAGGGCTTGTCGCCGTTCCAGATCAGATAGCCGCCAAAGGCGTAATCGTTCAGCACCGGCTGCTGGCGGATGAAGCGCGGCACATGCGCCAGGGCGGTGGCGGGCGTCATGGGATCGTCGCCGCGCGTCACCGGCACCGCCACCCGCGCCGCCAGCAGCGCCGCGAAACCCAGCACCGCTAGCATGGGCAGCCAGGCCGGTGTCCGGTCCGCGCGCGCGGGCCAGGCACGGCCCAGCGCGGGCGCCAGCAGCAGCGGCGCCACGATGCCCGCCAGCATCTGGTGGCGGCCGTGGGCGAGCGCCATGTAGATCACCCCCACCAGGATCAGCAGCCGGAAGGGAGTGACGCGCACCTTGCCCATGCCCAGCACGAACAGCGTCGCCAGCAGCGCGATGGGAAAGGGGGACAGTTGGGAAAAATCCGCCGCCTGCCATTCGCCGATCTGGGTCAGCTGCTCCATGCCCAGCAGGTGGAAAGGAAACAGCAGGGTCTTGACCCCGAAAGGCGTCAGTATCGCCGATGCTATGGCGACGGCCAGGAACGCGCCCCAGCGCAAGGCCGTGCGCTTGCGGTCGCTGGAATCCAGCACCGCTTCCGCCCCCAGCGCGCCCGCCAACGCCAGCCCGAAGGCGAAGCTGCCATGCAGATTGGCCCAGAGCGGAATGACCGGGATCAGCCACCAGCCGGGCGGCGTGTTCTTTTCGCGCGCCGCCACAAGGCCCGCCGTCCACAGCGCCAGCAGCGGCAGCGACAGGGTGTGGGGCCGCGCCAGCAGGCTGCCCGCGACACAGGCCAGGCCCAGCACGACGGTCAGCAAGGCGGGCACGGTATCCAGCCGCTTGCGCACGGCATGGGCGGCGATGCCCGCCGCCAGTGCGATGGCGGCGGCGAACAGCAGATGGATGCCCGGCCATCCTCCGGGAAATCTGGCGCCGCGCCAGGCCAGGGCCATGACGATCTCGGCCAGCCATTCCTGGGCCTGCCAGGGTGCGCCCGCGCTGGTGTAGGAAAACGGATCGGCGCGCAGCACCTGGCCGTGCGCCAGCATCCATTCCCCGGCCCGGATGTGCCAATAGGTGTCGCTGTCGTTCAGGATGGCCGGGGAAAAGGCCGCCACCGCAAAAAAGGCCAGCCCCGCGAACAGGGCGAAGCTCAGGGCGGGCGAGGCGGTGCGGGGCATGGGATTGGCTTTCGGGACGGCGGCCACTCTATAAGGGCAATCCTCAACAACTCTTTTCCGCCCAGGGCGCTGTTTTCCCAGGGAAAATGACAGGTTCGACGTGACCCCGGCCGCCCGCCTGCAAATGGCCATCGAGATTCTGGAGGCGCTGGAAAAGACCGGCCAGCCCACCGACCGCTTTTTGAAGGCCTGGTTCCGCACCCGGCGCTTCGCGGGCTCCAAGGATCGCCGCGCCATTGCGGAGCATGTCTTCACCGCCCAACGCCGCCGCGCGGGGTTTGCCCACCGCATGGGCAGCGCCACGCCCCGCGCCCTGATGATCGCGGCGCTGCTGGACAGCGGCGAGGATATCGGCGCCTTGTTTACCGATGGCTTCTCTGGCGGCTATGGCCCCGCGCCGCTGACCGATGCCGAACGCGCCGCCATCGCCGCGCCGCCCCGGCCCGCGCCGCGCTGGGTGCGCGGGGAATATCCGCAATGGCTAGACAAGGAATTGCTGCGCGCCTTCGGTGACAGGCTGGATGCGGAGATGGCGGCCTTCCTGCCGCGCGCCCCCACCGATCTGCGCGTCAACACGCTGAAGGCCGGGCGCGAAGAGGTGATCGCGGCGCTGGCGGCGCAAGGGTTGGCCGCCGCGCCCACGCCTTTTGCTCCGCACGGCCTCCGCATCCAGGGCGAGGCCGGAAACCTGTCGCAATCTTCGCTGTTCGAATCCGGCGCGTTCGAGTTTCAGGACGAGGCGGCGCAGCTCGCCGCCATGCTGCCGCAGGCGCGGCCCGGTATGCGGGTGCTGGACCTGGCGGCGGGCGCGGGCGGCAAGAGCCTGGCGCTGGCCGCCGCGATGGAGAATCGGGGCGAGATCGTGGCCTGCGATGTGCGGGGCGAGGCGCTGTTTGAATTGCAGAAGCGGGCGGCCCGGGCGGGCGTCACCATCATTCGCACCCTGTTGTTGGAGGTCGGACCGAATCCGCGCCTGCCGGACGGCGTGTTCGACGCGGTTTTTCTGGACGCGCCGTGCAGCGGCACCGGCACCTGGCGGCGGCAGCCGGAATTGCGCTGGCGGCTGACGCCGGGGCGGCTGGCGGATCTGACGGCGCTCCAGGACAGGCTGCTGGACCGGGCCGCCGCCCTGCTGGCCCCCGGCGGCGTGTTGCTCTACGCCACCTGTTCCGTCCTGCCGGTGGAAAACCAGGACCGGGTGGCGGCGTTCGCGTCCCGCCATCCCGGATTTGTCCCGGTGGAATTGGCGGATGCCTTGCCGGTTCCCGTGCCGGGACTGGGCCGGGATTTCCGCGCCAGTCCGGCCCTGACCGGCACCGACGGCTTTTTCTGCGCCGGTTTGCGCCGGGTTGGCGCGGGGCCTGCCGGCCATTTCACGCATGGCTAGACCGGGCGAAAATGCGTATGTTGCCGCCATGACCAAACCCTCGATTCCTGCCCTGTTGGCTGCCCTGCTGCTGACAGCGCCCGCTTGGGCCGCCCCGGCCAAGACCGCGGCGCCGACCGTCGATACCCTGCTGGCCCAGTCCCGCGCCGCCATCGGCCGGGGCGAGACCGAACTGGCGGTGCGCCTGGCCCAGTCGGCCATCGTCGCCGATCCGGCGCGGCCGTCCTCCTATGTGGCGCTGGGCGATGTCTATGCCCTGGCGGGCGAGGCGGATTATGCGCGCAGCTTTTATGAATCGGCTCTGGCCATCGAGCCCACCGATGCGGGCGCGCAAAAGGCGCTGTCGGCGCTGGACGGCAAGACCGGCGAAACGACCGCCCGCAAATGAGCGTTCTGGTCCTGGATTTCGGCAGTCAGGTCACGCAGTTGATCGCCCGGCGGGTACGCGAGGCGGGCGTCTATTGCGAGATCGTTCCCTACAACAAGGCCGAGGAAGCGCTCGCCAAGAAACCGAAGGCCATCATCCTGTCGGGCGGGCCCGCCAGCGCCTATGAGGATGCCAGCCCGCGCGCGCCGCAGGCGGTGTTCGAGATGGGCGTGCCGGTGCTGGGCATCTGCTATGGCGAGATGACCATGTGCGCCCAGTTGGGCGGCAAGGTCGAAGGCGGCCATCACCGCGAGTTCGGCCGCGCCGACATCCAGGTGCGGGCCGCCTCGCCGCTGCTGGAAGGTCTGGCCGAAACCGGCCGCGAGCCGGTCTGGATGAGTCATGGCGACAAGATCACCGCCATTCCCGAAGGCTTCAAGGTCATCGCCACCAGCGAAAGCTCGCCCAATGCGGTGATCGCCGACGAGACGCGCCGTTTCTATGGGGTGCAGTTCCATCCCGAGGTGGCGCATACCCCGCGCGGCGCGACCTTGCTGTCCAACTTCGTGCGCACCATCGCCGGCATCGAACCGGAATGGAACATGCACGCCTTCCGCGCCGCGATGGTGGAGAAAATCCGCAAGCAGGTGGGATCGGCCAAGGTGATCTGCGGCCTGTCGGGCGGGGTGGATTCCAGCGTGGCGGCGGTTCTGATCCATGAGGCGATCGGCGACCAGCTGACCTGCATCTTCGTCGATACCGGCCTGATGCGCAGCGGCGAGAGCGAGGAAGTCGTCTCGCTGTTCCGCAATCATTACAATATCCCGCTGATCCATGCCGATGCGCGCGAACTGTTCCTGGGCCGTCTGGCGGGCGTCAGCGACCCCGAACAGAAGCGCAAGATCATCGGCGCGGCCTTCATCGATGTGTTCGACAAGGAAAGCCAGAAGGTCGGCGGCGCCGAATTCCTGGCCCAGGGCACGCTCTATCCCGATGTGATCGAAAGCATCTCGGCCACGGGCGGCCCCAGCGTCACCATCAAGAGCCATCACAATGTCGGCGGCCTGCCCGACTATATGAAGCTCAAGCTGGTCGAACCCTTGCGCGAACTGTTCAAGGACGAGGTGCGTGCGCTGGGCCGCGAGCTGGGCCTGCCGCCCGCCTTTGTCGGCCGCCATCCCTTTCCCGGCCCGGGCCTGGCGATCCGCATTCCCGGCGAGATCACCGACGAAAAGCTGGAGATTCTGCGCAAGGCCGACGTCATCTATCTGGACGAGATCCGCAAGGCGGGCCTGTACGACCGGATCTGGCAGGCCTTCGCCGTGCTGCTGCCGGTCAAGACCGTGGGCGTGATGGGCGATGGGCGCACCTAT
>CALDFO010000385.1 GCA_937942205.1 uncultured Alphaproteobacteria bacterium | reverse complement strand
TGGTTTAGCAGACGGGCCAGCCGGTCTTCAGTTGCCGCCTTGGACTTGCTCTTGGATTTGCTCTTGGCGGTCCCGCGGGCGGCGGCCTTTTTCACCGCCGGCTTTTTCTTCTTGCTGGCTTTCTTGCTGGCCTTGGCGGCTTTCGCCGTCCTGGCCTTCTTCCTGGCTGCCATGTCATTCACTCCATGGTGGGATGCTTCGGAAAAACCTTACGCGCCTTCCAAGCAATGGGCGAGAGTTCCAATCGTTCCCGCGGTGATTCTTTTTGTGACATTCAGGCGAGCGCCAGCCGCTCCATCAGCCAGGACGCGGCAGGGCCGGGCGGCGTGTCGCGGCGATGCACGGTGTGGAAGGGATAGACCGGCTCGCCCGGCGTTTCGATCTCCAGCGCGACCAGCCGTCCGCGCTTGAGATCGTCATGGACCATCGGCTTGGGCATGTTGCCCCAACCCAGGCCCGCCAGCAGCAGCGCATGTTTGGCGCCCAGGTCCGCTAGCCGCCAGCTCTGGACCGACAGCACGCCGAAGTCGCGTCCCGCCGTCAGATCGGAACGGTCGCTGAGCACAAGCTGCATGTGATCGCGCGCCGCCGCCGCGTCGACCGGCCCCGGCAGCAACGCCAGCGGATGGTCGGGCGCGGCCACCGCCACCAGCTTCACCGATCCCGCCGGTCCGCGCGCCAACAGATCGTTCGCCAGTTCCAGCGGCCCGCTGATGCCGAACGCGGCCTGGCCGGACAGCACCGCCTGGGTCACCGCGCCCAGCGCCTCCACCCGCAGGCGCAAGGCGACGGTGGGAAAGGTCTGGCGGAAATCGTCCAGCGCCTTCACCAGCTTTTTGGCGGGCAGCATCACATCGACCACCAGCGAGACTTCCGCTTCCAACCCTTGCGTCAGGCCGCGCGCCTTGGCCAGAAGGCCGTCCATCGCGATGGCGATAGCGCGGCTGTCGGCCAGGATGGCGTGGCCCGCTTCGGTCAGGACAGGCGTGCGGGTGCCCTCCCGGCGAAACAGGGTGACGCCCAACTGGCTCTCCAGATTGGCCACGGCATAGGAGATGACCGAGGTCGCCCGTCCCAGCTTGCGGGCGGCGGCGGCAAAGCTGCCGGTTTCCACGATGGCCAGGAAAATGGCCAGCTGGTCCAGGGTCGGGGGCAGGGGTTGGCCGGACATATCGAAAATCTGGAACGATCAGATCGAAATTATCCCAATTATCAGAACAAAGGCCAAGCCCTATCTTTGCTGGTGACACCTTTCACGGAGAATCCCATGGCCGCCCCCAAAGTCCTGATCGCCTTCTATTCCCGCAGCGGCACCATCGCCGGGCTGGCCGAGGCGGTGGCCGAAGGCGCCCGGGCCGAAGGCGCCGAGGTCCGGCTGCGCCGCGCCCGCGAGGTGGTGCCGGAGTCGGTGATCGCATCGGTGCCCGGCTGGGCCGAACAGGCCGCCACGCTCAACGCCAGATATGAAGCCCCCACGCCGGAGGATGCGGTCTGGGCGGACGCGGTGATCTTCGGCACCCCCACCCGTTTCGGCTCGGTCTCGTCCGAGTTGAAGGCCTATATGGACAGCCTGGGCGGGCTGTGGGCGAAAGGCGCGCTGGTCGGCAAGGCCGGCAGCGTCTTCGCCGGGTCCAGCCAGGTCCATGGCGGCAATGAAGTGACGGCGCTGTCGCTGTATGCGCCGCTGGCCCATCTGGGCTTCATCATCGTGCCCCCGGGCTATGCCGATGGCGTAATGTTCGCGGGGGCCGGTTCCCCTTATGGCGCATCGGTGGTGTCGGGGATGCCGCCCGCCGGACCGTCGGAGGCGGAAATCGCGGTGGCGAAGTTTCAGGGCAAGCGTGTCGTGCAGGTGGCGAAGAAGTTGAAGAATTAAACTGTCATTCCCGCGAAAGCGGGAATCCAACTTTCTTCTTTAATGGCCCCCTCCGGCTTCAACTTCCGCTCGGCTCCCAAGAGGTCGCCTTCGCACGTTGAAGCCACCCCCCCTCTTATGCGCTTGCGCGCATGAGGGGGAGGCGGGCCTGTGCTGCGCGCATGAGGGGGAGGCGGGCCGGGGCTTGGTGGTGCTATAGTCGCGGCATGACCGAGCTTTACCTGGAAGACTTCTATGTGGGCCAGCGCTTCACCAGCGCGGACCACGCCCTCGATGCGCAGCAGATCAAGGCGTTCGCGGCCCAGTTCGATCCCCAGCCCTTTCATCTCGATGAAGCCCAGGCACAGGACAGCTTCTTCCAGGGCCTGGTCGCCAGCGGCTGGCACACCGCCGCCATCACCATGTCGCTTCTGGCCAAAAGCGGAATGCCCATCGCCGGCGGGCTGATCGGGGCGGGCGGCGAACTCACCTGGCCGCGCCCCACCCGGCCCGGCGATGTGCTCCATGCGGAAAGCGAAGTGGTCGAGGTGCGCCCGTCCCGCTCGCGGCCCGACCGTGGCATGATCGCGGTCAGGACCGAAACCAGGAACCAGAAGGGCGATGTGGTGCAGGTGATGACCTGCCGCATGTTGGCCTGGAAGCGGCCCGTATAACGCCGGATCGGGAGAGCATCGTGGCGCAGGAACATCACGCCAACTGGCTGGACCGGCCCGTCACGGACGATGATCATGTGCTGGGCGTGCCCGAAGCCGAGATCACGCTGGTGGAATATGGCAGCTATGCCTGCCCCCACTGCCGCGCCGCCAATGACCGCATCATCCAGGCGCGCGACACGCTGGGCGACCGCCTGCGCTATGTCTTTCGCCACCGGCCCATCCCCGGCAGCGATATCGCCCGCCGCGCCGCCGAACTGGCCGAACAGGCCCGTACCGAAGACCAGTTCTGGCAAGCCCATGTCGCGCTGATGACGCGCTCGCCGGAACTGACCGAGGACGACCTGGCGGCGGTGGCGCGCGATCTGGGGCTGGATCAGGACGATCCCGAGGAGGCGGCGCGCATCCAGGAAATGGCGCGCGAGCGGGTGGCCGCCGATATCGCCAGCGCCGGCGCCAGCGGCGTGATGATGACGCCCACCTTCTTCATCAACAGCCGCCGCTATGACGGGCCGTGGGACGAAAGCGCCTTCACCGACGCCATGCTGGGGCGGCTGGGCCACCGGATGCGCGCCGCCGCGCTGGATTTCGCGGGCTGGGCGCCCTCGGCGGGCATCCTGCTGCTGCTGGCGGCGCTGGCCGCGGTGATCCTGACCAACAGCGCCCTCGGCCCGGCTTTCATCGCGCTGTGGGAACAGACTCTGGCCATCAGCCTGGGCGATGCCGTGTTCCGGCTGACATTGCTGGAATGGATCAATGACGGTCTGTTGACCATCTTCTTCCTGGTGGTGGGGCTGGAAATCAAGCGCGAATTCACCACCGGCCACCTGTCCGGCGCCCGCGCCGCCGCCTTGCCCGTCGCCGCCGCCATCGGCGGCATGATGGCGCCCGCCGGACTCTATACGCTGCTGCTCCCGGCCGGGCCGCTGGCGCATGGCTGGGGCGTGCCGATCGCCACCGACACCGCCTTTGCCGTGGCGCTGATCGCCATGATGGGCGCGCGCGTGCCGGTGGCGCTGCGGATTTTCCTTACCGCCGCCGCCATCGTGGACGATATCGGCGCCATCGCGGTGGTGGCGGCCTTATTATTCCGGCGCATTGCAGTTCCAATGGCTGGCGGCGGCCGGACTGGTCACGCTGGTGCTGGCCCTGCTCAACCGGGCGCGCATCTACAGCGTGGTGCCCTATGCGCTGCTGGGCACGCTGCTGTGGGTCTGCGTCCATGCGGGCGGGCTGCACGCCACCCTGGCGGGCGTGGTGCTGGCGGTGTTCATTCCCACCCGGCCGCCGCCCAAC
>CALDFO010000384.1 GCA_937942205.1 uncultured Alphaproteobacteria bacterium | reverse complement strand
TCTCCACCAAGCTGCTGCAGGAAATGGGCGGCGTCACGGTGATGGGGCCGGTGCTGGTGGGGCTGGAGAAATCGGTGCAGATCGCCCCCCTGGGCGCCAAGATGAGCGAGATCTACAACGCCGCGGTGATCGCGGCCTATGATATCAACAGGTAGACACGCGCTTCATGGATTTCGGCCGGACCACCGCCTTCATGACCCGCATCTGGGATGACGAGATCATCCCGGCGCTGACCGACTACATCCGCATCCCCAACAAGTCGCCCATGTTCGATCCCGACTGGGCGGCAAACGGCCATATGGAAAAGGCCGTGGCGATGTTCGCGGGCTGGGCGGAGAAGAAATTGGCGGCGCTGCCCGGGTCGCGGCTGGAGGTGGTGCGCCTGCCCGGGCGCACGCCGCTGATCTTCATTGAGGTTCCAGGAGCATCGGCGAACGCCGGAGCGACCGTTCTTATGTACGGCCATCTCGACAAGCAGCCGGAAATGACCGGCTGGGACGCGGATCACGGCCCCTGGGAGCCGGTGATCAAGGGCGACAAGCTCTATGGCCGCGGCGGCGCCGATGACGGCTATGCCATGTTCGCTTCCCTCGCGGCGCTGCTGGCGCTCAAGGAACAGGGTATCGGCCATGCCCGCTGCGTGATCGTCATCGAGGCCAGCGAGGAATCCGGCTCGCCCGACCTGCCCGCCTATATCGACCATCTGCAGGACCGCATCGGCGCGGTGGACCTGGTGGTCTGCCTGGATTCGGGCTGTGGCAATTACGAGCAGCTCTGGCTGACCACATCCCTGCGCGGCATGGTGGTGGGCAATCTGACGGTGCGGGTGCTGACCGAAGGGGTGCATTCGGGCGCCGCCAGCGGCATCGTGCCGTCCAGCTTCCGCATCCTGCGCGCCCTGCTGTCGCGCATCGAAGCTGAGGCCACCGGCCGCATGACCCTGCCCGAGTTGTTTGTCGACATCCCGCCGGACCGCCAGCGCCAGGCCAGGGACGCCGCCGCCATCCTGGGCGAGGAGGTCTGGCGTCAGTTGCCCTTTGCCGGGGCGACCCGCCCGATGGTGGACGACCGGGCCGAGATGATCCTGGAAAAGACCTGGCGGCCGCAGCTGGCGGTGACGGGCCTGGAAGGCTATCCCCTGCCCAAGAATGGCGGCAATGTGCTGCTGCCCTATTCCACCGCCAAGCTGTCCTTGCGCCTGCCGCCCACCGCCGATGCCCGGAAGGCCCGCGCGGCGGTCAAGGCGGCGCTGGAAGCCGACCCGCCCTATGGCGCGCAGGTGGAATTCGAGGTGCCGCGCGGCGAGAATGGCTGGAACGCGCCGGCCCTGGCGCCCTGGCTGGAAGCCGCGCTGGACAAGGCCAGCCGCAACGCCTTCGGCAAGCCGGTGGCCTTTCAGGGTGAAGGCGGCTCCATTCCCTTCATGGCCATGCTGGGGGCGAAATTTCCCGGCACGCAGTTCGTGGTGACCGGCCTGCTGGGACCGCATTCCAACGCCCACGGCCCCAACGAATTCCTGCACATTCCCACCGCCAGGAAACTGTCGGCCGCCATCGCCACCATCCTGGCCGATCACGCGGCCCAAGCCTGACACCAAGAGCTGACACCCAGCCCCGGGGCTCAGCGCGGCAGCAGCACCGCCGTCACCACCTTGCCCTTGTTCTGCACGGTGACCATCTGGTCTTCGACCCGCAGCACCCGGCGCACCTGCCGCCAGGCGGCGCGGCTGCGCGGGCTGTCCACCATCGAGATGATGAAGCGTCCCCCCGGCGCCAGGAACTGCCGATAGCGCGTCAGGATCGCGGCGGGATCGGCCAGATAGTAAAGGCTCTGGTTGAAGACGATGACGTCGAAGCGCCGCCCGGGATCGAAGCTGGCGGCCTGGGTCACGGTGAACCGGGTGCGGTCGTTGGCCAGGCGTCCGGCCTGGGCGATGGCCTCGGCCGACACATCCAGCCCCAGATAATCCTCATAGGCCAGAAGCCGCAGCTTGCCCGCCAGCAGACCCTCGCCGCAGCCCACATCCAGGATGCTTTTGGGATCGAGAAACTCGCAATAGCCCAGGATGGCGGCCAGCCCGGCGATGTTGTCGATACCGCGCAGATAGCGCCACTTGCCCGCGCGATATTCGCGGTCCCAGGTCTGGGCCGACACCGTCTGGGGCCGGTAACCGATCAACGGAAAGACAAGCGCAGCCAGAAGCTGCTTGGCGCGTTGCATTCGATGCGTCCCCCCATCTGGCGGCCCAGCACCAGTTTCGTTAACCTTCTAACCCGATAAGGACGCCCAATCAGGGCGAATATGTGGAGCGGGCATGTTTTTCGACCGTCGCGACGAAGGCGGCAAACACCGTGCCTTGCTGCTTTTCATCCTGGGCACGCTGGCGGTGGGCTGGGCCGGGTCCGTCTTCACCCAGCCCAACATTCCCACCTGGTATGCCGGACTGGAAAGACCCGCTTTCGCCCCGCCCAACTGGATTTTCGCGCCGGTCTGGACCGCGCTGTATGTGATGATGGCCGTCGCGGCGGCGCGGGTCTACAAGATTACAGGTTTGAAATCCGCCGAACTGACCGCCTGGTTCGTGCAGCTTTTCCTGAACGTCTGCTGGAGCGGTATCTTCTTCGCGCTCCATGCGATGGGCTGGGCGCTGGTCGAAATCCTGGTCCTGGACGCCGCCGTCCTGGTCACCGCCATCCTGTTCTGGCGCCGGGACCGCCTGGCCGGATTGTTGATGCTGCCCTATCTGGGCTGGACTTCGTTCGCAACCGTGCTCAACCATGCCTTCTGGCAACTGAAACGCTGAGCCATGAGGCCCGAAATTAACGCTAATCCGCAAAAATCCCCATCAGGCACTTTCGTCCTTTCCCGCCGGATGGTTGGTAAAGGGATGAAGATTTCCGCCGCCGCCGCTTTCGCGCTGGTTACCGTCCTGGGGGTGAGCGCCTGCGCCACGCCCAGCGCCGATTCCCTGGCCCAGAACGACCCCTGGGAATCGACCAATCGCGACATCTTCGCCTTCGACATGTGGCTGGAGCGCAATGTCGCCCGCCCGGTGGGCAACGCCTATCGCACGGTCGCGCCCGAGCCGGTGCGCGACGGCGTGCACAACGCCCTCACCAACATGCAGGCGCCGGTCGTGCTCGCCAACGACATGCTGCAGGGCGACGCCGAACGGGCCGCCACCACCCTGGGCCGCCTGGTGGTCAATTCCACCGTCGGCATCGGCGGGCTGATCGACGTGGCCAGCAAGATCGGCTTGCCCCATCACGACAACGACTTCGGCGTGACCATGGGCAAGGCGGGCGCCGCCGAAGGCTCCTATGTCGTGCTGCCGGTGCTGGGCCCCAAGCCGCCGCGCGATATCGTGGGCGCGGTGGGCGACGCCATGATGGACCCCTTCACCTGGGCCCGCTTTGACGGCCGCCGCACCTTGCTGCTGTCCCGCCAGGGCGCGCGGGTGATCGACACGGTGGACCGGCGCATGGATCAGGTCGAGACGCTGGAACGCACCTCGATCGACTTCTACGCCACGGTGCGAAACCTCTATCGCCAGAGCCGCAACGCCCAGATTCGCGGCAGCGACGCCGAAGGCGCGGTGACGGATCTTCCGGATCTGTAGGTTTTTTGAATAACCCCCTCCGGTTTCAACTTACGCTCGGTCGCTATCGCTCCCGTCGCACGTTGAAACCACCTCCCCCTTGGGCGTGCTCCCGCACGCAAAGGGGGAGGCGGGTCTGTGTTTGGTTTACCCCCTCCGGCCTTCGCAACTTTGCCCGTGGTGCTCGGCGTTCGGCTGGCTTGGCCGCCAGCCTCACCCTGCGCGCCACG
>CALDFO010000383.1 GCA_937942205.1 uncultured Alphaproteobacteria bacterium | reverse complement strand
GACGGCGGCGCCGTTGCCCATCATGGTGGTGACGGTATCGGCCCAGCCTTGGCGCGTCTTGCCGGTATTGGTGACCAGTTCGGCGGCATGGCACTGGGTGCAGGCGTCGGCGACGATCTTCTGGCCCTCGCCCGGGGGGAAGGGCGCCTGGGCAAAGCCAGGCGTCGCCGCCAGCAGGGCCGGACCGGCCGCAAGGACCGCGACTAGGACCGTAAGACGCTTCATGGTGTTGCACTCCAGGTTCGTACCGGAGCATGGCGCCCGCTTCCTGAACCGGACCTGAATGCATTGGGGCCTATTGTGGCGCTGGTGGCGGCGGCAGGAATTCGCCGGGGGCCAGCGCCCGGTTGGTGAAGCGGATCTGTGCCACCGCGCCCCGGAACCAGTTCACGTGATTCATCCGCACCCCCACCATCACCCGGCCGGGACCGTGCGGGGTGAAGGGCACCGGCGCTTCGGCCTCCAGCACGCCATCCACATAGGCGCGATAGGTCGCGCCGTCATAGGTCTGCTGCACGGCATACCAGCGGTTCAGAGGGTGGGTCTTGCCCGGATCGATCAACGCCCGGCTGCCCGCCTTGCTGTTGACGAAGCTGTCCAGATACCAGCGCCCGTCCTGCACCCGGATCTCGAACATGAAGCGCGGGTTGGGATCGCTGGTGCCGGCGGGATTGGCGTCCAGGCCGGTGACGGGATCGGTTTCGGCGACATGCAGCCAGCGTTGCTCGAAGGCGCCGCCCTCGGGGCGGAAGATCGCTTCGATGGTGAAGGTCTTGGCCCCAACCAGCGGGCGTGATGGAAAGAGCAGGGCGTCATCCACGCCGTCGAAACGCACCGCCTTGCCCAGCGGGCCGTCCACCAGCGTCGGGTCGCCTTCGACCGCCGGCGTCAGGCCGCCAATGCGCGATAAATTGTCAAATGTCCAAAGCTGCTGTTCGGCCCGCGCGCCCTGTGTCATGGATCCCAGCGTCATGGCGCACAGAAGCGCGGCGGCGATCATGCTGCATCTGCTCATGCGGGCGTTCCCGGTCGGCGGCGGCGACACGTTGACGGGCTTTGGAACCGGCTGCAATCTTTCCGGCACAAGAATTAAGGGGAGGACAGGCATGGACCGCCGCCAGCTTCTGACCAATCTCGCCGCGACGGGATCGTGCTTTGCCCTGCCGTTCCAGGCCAAGGCGCAGGCGCTGGCCCGCAAGGTCAAGATCACCGACGTGAAGGTGATGATCGTCCGCGGCACCTGGGACTGGAACCTGATCAAGGTCGAAACCGATGCGGGCGTGTCCGGCATCGGCGAGGCCTATTGGGGACCGGGCGTCAAGGACATGGTCCTCAACCGTTTCAAGGAGCAGCTGGTCGGCGAAGACCCGATGAATGTGGTCAAGCTCTATACCAAGCTGCTGTTTCTCAATGGCGGCTATGGCGCCACCGGCGGCGTCACCATGCACGCGGCGTCGGGAATCGAGATCGCGCTGTGGGATCTGGCGGGACGCCTGTTGCAGACGCCGGTCTGCAACCTGCTGGGTGGCCGTTTCCGCGACAAGGTGCGGTTCTATCGCACCTTGCAGCGTCCCGACCGTCGCCCCGAGGACGCCAAATCCTGGGGCGACCAGGTGGCGGAAGCCAAGGCCGACAATCCTTACGGCTTCACGGCGTTCAAGGTGCAGGGCGACGCGGTGCCGCCGTCGTCCGATCCCGATTTCAAGGAGCCGGGCCATGACCGCTACACCAACCAGCTCACCAACCTGGATATCCGCCGCATCGCGGACCGGATGGAGCGTGTCCGCGCCGCCCTGGGCGAAACCGATTTCGCCATGGAGTGCCACTGGAAATATTCGGTCAATGACGTGATCAAGCTGTGCAACGCCGTCGAGCACACCAATCCCATGTTCGTGGAGGACCCGACGCCGCCGGAAAATCCCGAGACGCTGGAGCGGGTGTCGCGCGCCACCAACACGCCGATCTGCACCGGCGAAAATCTCTACGGACTGCACCAGTTCTCGCAGATCATCCTGCGCCAGGCGACGGCGGGGGTGCATATCGACATTCCCAAGTCCGGCGGCCTGTTCGAGGCCAAGCGCATCGCCGACCTGGCGGACCTGTATGGCATCTGGACCGCATGTCACAATCCGGCCAGCCCCATCGGCACCGCGGCTTCGGCCCACGCCGCCGCCTCGGTCCGCAATTTCCGTGTCCATGAATTGGCCAAGTGGGTGGACTGGTGGCCGACCCTGGTCACCCATGAGGGGCCGTTCTGGAAGGACGGCTATTTCCATGTCCAGGACAAGCCGGGCCTGGGCTTCGACATCAATCCCGACGTCGCCAAGGCGCATCTGGCGCCTGGTGAGGTGTGGTGGGGGTAATGAGCGGTTGAAAGTGTAGAGCCGCCACAAACGCCGCGCCGGTTTTTAAAAAAAAGCGCGGACAGGAGAGACGATCATGAAAATTCTCGCCGCCGCCCTGCTGGGCATCGCAGGTATCGCCGCCGCCACGCCCGCACTGGCGCAGGTCAATCAGAGCAGGGCACAGATCCTGTTCTATACCGCCGACTGGAAGGGCGAGCGTTTCGCCGACGGCCGCCCCAAGGTGCCGGATGATCTGCTGAGGCGCGCCCTGGAGGTGCCGCTGGAGGACATCTGGGGCTATCTGCGCGATCACGGCTATAATACCCAGTTCGACAGCGGCTGGCAGTCGCTGCATCCCGACAAGCCGTTCGCGGGCCGCGCCCTGACGGCGCAATACATGCCGCTGCGGCCCGATATGTGGAACGCGGTGATGGCGCAGGGCAAGAAGGACGGCCGGGTCAGCGGCAACAACAGCTGGCCGATTCACGATCTGGTGATGGGCGATGTCTATGTCGCCGACGGCTTCGGCAAGATCGTGGAAGGCACGCTGATCGGCTCCAACCTGGGCAGCGGCATCGCCGCCCATACCCATTCCGGCTTTGTCTTCGACGCGGGCATCCGCGACGCCGAGGAGAACCGCAATATCCCCAATCTCAACGGCCTCTATCGCGCCTATGATCCGTCGGCCTGGAAGGACATGACGCTGACCACGATCAACGCGCCGATCCGCATCGGGCGGGCGACCGTGCTGCCGGGCGATCTGGTGCTGGCCAAGCAGGAAGGGGTGATCTTCATTCCCGCCCATCTGGCGGAAGACGCCATCCTGTCGGCCGAATTCACCCAGCTGGAAGACGGGTACAATTTCGAGCTCAACAAGCAGGGCGCCAATGGCGCCCAGTTCGAGGGCGGCTGGACGCCCGCCAAATATGACGCGCTGGCGGCCTGGGTGAAGCAGAATCCGTCGCGCCTGAAGATGTCGCAGGCCAAGTTCGACGCCCTGCTGGCGGCGCGCAAGAAAGGCGGACCGGAAACCATCCCCGGCGCGCCCGATGCGGGCGGGCGGCGCTGAAGGCTTTCAGGAGAGCGCTTACATCCACAGCCGCGCGAAGAACACCAGACTCATGATGGCGCCCGTCCCGATGACGATGGCGCGCAGCATCCGACGCGGCAGCGCCCGCGCCAGGGGCGCACCGGCATAGCCGCCCAGGGCGGCGGCGGCCATCATCGCCACCGCCTGGGGCCAGGCAACCAGTCCGGCCCAGGCGAAGGTGATGACCGAAAGAACCGACAGGACGAAGGACAGGGCGTTCTTCAGCCCGTTCATGGCGTTGAGATCGCGCATTCCCCACAACGAGAACAACGCCAGCAGCACGATGCCCAGGCCGCCGTTGAAATAGCCGCCATAGACCGCGACCAGCAGGGTCGGCAGCGCCCCGCCCTGGGTATCCAGCGCGCGGGCGCGGGCCCAGGCTTGCAGCCGGTCGCCGAACGCGAAGACCAGCGTGGCGAAGGCCAGCAGGAACGGCACGATCAGCGAAAAAGCCTGGTTCGACGAGATCAGCAACAGGCCCGATCCCGCCAGTCCGCCCAGCGCCGTCAGGGCCACGATCTTTTTCAAGAGGCGCGGATCGAAGCCGGACAGTTCGCGGCGAAAGCCCGCCGCCCCTGACAGATAGCCGGGAAAGACCGCCACCGTGCTGGTCGCGTTGGCGGCCACGGGCGGGATGCCCGCCCAGACCAGGGCGGGAAAGGTCAGGAAAGTGCCGCCGCCCGCCACGGTGTTCAGGACACCGGCGCCAAAGGCGGCCACCACGAGAAGAAGATACGCGTTCACACAAAAGCTCGTTGACGGATCGCCGCCGGATGACCGCGCCGGATTGCCATGTCAGTATGGGCAAGGGGGGCGGCTTTTGCCAGCGCCGCGCTAGTTCCAGGTCTTGCGGACTTGCACGAACAGGCGCGGCTCGGTGCGGGTGAAGCCGTCCTGCAAGGTCGGCGCGCCGCCCGTGTCGCGCGGTCCGCTATAGAGCCATTGCCGGTATTCAAAGCGGTAGGGCAGGGCATTGTCGAGCTGCAGCAGCAGGCTCCAGTCCGCCGACGGCTTGTAGGTCCAGGAGGCGTAGAGATAAGGCGCATGGATCGCCACCCGGTTGACCTGGGCGATGCGCCAGGTGGTGCGGTTGAAGCTGGCGGGAATGATCCCCAGCAACCAGGTGGATTTCAGGGAGTCCAGGTCCTGTGTCATCTCGAAGCTGATGTCGCGGTCGCGCTGGTTGGAGATGCGGCGCATCTCGCCCGTGACCGGATCGGCCAGGTTGCTGGCCCACCAGGTCAGCTTGGGCCGCAGCAGGGCCTTCTCCAGCCCCAGCCAGTCCAGCGGGAGGGTGCCGGTGATGGCAAGCCGGTCGCTGGTGGCGCTGGGGATGTTGCCCGGCGCGTCCAGTCCGCCGCCCGCCGGCACGAAGTCCTGCAGGTCGGTGATCTCTTCGTGCAACAGGCTGACCGTGAGCGCGCCCTGGCCCCGGAAGCGGTGCTCGGCGGTGAGTTCATACTGCCAGCGCTGGTCGGGGCGCAGGTTGGAATTGCCCGCCGCCACGCCAAAGCCCGCCAGGTTGGAGGAGGCCACGAAATCGGAGAAATTGAGCTGGCCCACACTGCGCTCCACCCGCAGGCGCGCCTGATAGTCGGGGTCGGGCGTCCAGGACAGCAGCAGGCGCGGCTTGGGATAGAAGAAGCTGCGCGACAGGCCGTTGCCGTCCGCGATGGTGGAGAATTCCAGCCGCAAGCCGCCTTCCAGCATCCAGGCAGGGGCGACGCGCCAGTTCGCCTGGCCGAAAATCTCGCCGCGTTTCTCGTTCACGGAGAGAATGGCATTGGGTAGCGCGGTGGGCACGCCGTTGTTGACGAAGCTGGTGCGCCCGTCGAGGAAATTGTAGGCGGCCTCGCCGCCGCCGCGCAGTTCCAGTTCCGGCCGGGGCGCATACCGCAGCGTGGCGCGGCCGATGCTTTCGCCGCTGTTGTTGAGGCCGCGAAAGACGGAGTCGCCGGAAGGCTGGGCGGCGGTATTGGATGTATCCTCCCGGTTCAGCCGCTGCAGCACCAGTGCTTCCAGGTTGAAGGGGCCGATATCGCCCTGCCAGCGGCTGCCGAACTCGCCCTGGCGCTTGCCGCCGATGGTATCGAAGCGCGCGCCGCCATACCCGGCATAGAGCACGCTGCTGGAATAATTGGAGGTCAGCAGCATCAGGTTGCTGCTCCACTCCCGGCCCCAGAGTGGCGTGGCCAGCGCGCCGGTCGCCTGCCAGCCCAGCTTCATGATGCCGCGCCGCTGATGGCCGTCATATTGCGCCGGGCCACCTGGCGCCTGCAGGAGGCGGTAGCCCGTGCCGGGCGCGTCATCCCAATTCTGCGTGGTGCGGGCCAGGGTGGCGTCATACCGTATGCCACCGCTCTCGCCGTGATATTCGAACACCCCGCCCGGCGCCTGTCCGCCGTCTCCGATGAAGGTGTTGTTGGCGGCCAGCACCAGGCTGCGCGCCGCGCCCGGCCGCCGCACCACATTGGCGACGATGCTGAGACCCTGCATGTCGATGCCGGTGGCGCCGCCCCGGATCACCTCGATCCGCGCCACGGCGGCGGCGGGGATACGGCCCAGGATGACGAAGATATCGTCGGTCTTGGCGGTGGGGCGGGCGCC
>CALDFO010000382.1 GCA_937942205.1 uncultured Alphaproteobacteria bacterium | reverse complement strand
CCGCCGTGGCCAGGAAGCCGCCGACCGCGACATACTTGCGGCGAACCCACATCGGCAGGAAGCCGGAGATGATCGAGCCGCAGCCGCCCGCCGCCAGCGGCACCATCGCATAGAAAGCCGATTCCGCCAGCGGCAGGCCGCGCGCCTGTTGCAGCCAGGTCGGCAGCCAGGTGACGTAGAAATACCAGGTGTAGGAAAAGGCGAAATATTGCAGGCCCAGCAGGGCGATATCGCGCTGCATCAGCAGGCGGTACCAGGGCATACCGTGATCGTGCAGCACCAGCTTGCGCGAGCTTTCCAGCAGATCCAGCTCGGCGGCGTTGACCGCCTTATGATCCTTGGGATCGTTGCGGAACCAGGGCAGGAAGAAGGCCACCCAGGCAAAGCCCAGACAGGCCAGGGCCACAAAGCCCCAGCGCCAGCCGAAGTGATAGATGACGAAGAAGGCCACCGGCGGGGCCAGCGCACCGCCCCAGCGGCCGAAGGCCCACATCAGCGCCTGGGCCTTGACGCGCTCGCCCAGCGGCAGCCAGGCCGACAACATGCGCGTGAGATTGGGAAAGCAGCCCGCCTCGCCCGCGCCGAAGATGAAACGGATGATCCACAGCGACACCAGATTCCAGGCGGCGCCGGTCAGGGCGGTGAACAGCGACCAGAACAGCACCAGCTGGCTGAGCACCCAGCGCACACCCAGCTTGTCGCCCAACAGGCCCATCGGGATTTCAAACAGCGCGTAGGACAGGCCGAAGGCGCCGAACACCAGGCCCATCTCGCCCTTGGTCAGGCCCAGCTCGTCCGAGATCGGCCCCGCCGCCTGGCTGATCGCCACGCGCTGGATATACATGATCATGGCGAGTGACAGCGCGAAGGCGACGACCCAGTAACGCGCGCGCGTGGCTTTCATGGCGTCCAGTCCCCACTGATGTCGCCGATTGGTCTTCCCGGCCATTGACGCGCCCTCTTGCGGGACGCCGGAAGCCGGATGGTGCCTTGGCGCCGGGGCGCGGGCTTCACATCGGCTTGCGATTTGTATACTAAATTCCACCTTGGGGAAGTCAATGCAGGCCGGGCGTTCAGGCGGTCCGGATGCCTTGCGAAAGCCCGCGAAACAAGGGGTTTGGGCTTCGCGCGCGCGGCGCGCCCACGATGCGACAAAGCCCGGCGCGCGTCCGACGGAGTGCAGCGTCTTGACCCCATCCACACAGGCCCTCCCCATATCGCAATCGCACAATTTCAATGGGGCGGTGGCGCTGGTCACCGGCTCGGGCCGCGGGCTGGGCCGCATGATCGCCGAAACGCTGCTGGCGGGCGGCGCCGCCGTCGCCCTGCACGACATCAGCGAAGACGCCCCCGCCCAATATGGAGAAAGCCCCAGCCTGACGGCGCTGGCCGACGAATTGTCAAAACGCGGCGGGGGGCGCGTGATCGCCGTGACCGGCGATATCGGCAACCCCGATGACGTCGCCGCGATGGTCCGGACGGTCCAGGACCGGCTTGGCCCAATCTCCATCCTGGTCAACTGCGCCGGCGGCGACATCGCCGCCAAGGGCGGCAAACCCGATCCCAACGACGCCCTCAACATCAGCCTGGAAGACATCCATGCGGTGATGAACCGCAACTTCATCGGTACCATGCTGGTCTGCCGCGCGGTGGTGCCCGGCATGGCGGCGCGGGGGCGCGGCGCGGTGATCAATTTCGGCTCGCTCAACGGCCATGTCGGGGTTTCGCCGGAGGTGGTCTATGGCTGCGCCAAGGCCGCCATCCTGCATTACACCCGCTGCCTGGCGCTGGAGATGCGCCCCCATGGCGTGCGGGTCAACGCCGTCAGCCCCGGCCCCACCACCACCGCCCGCTTCCTGGCCACCCGCGCCACCGATCCGTCCCGGATGGAGGGCGTCTCGCTGGACCGTTACGCCAAGCCGTCCGAGATCGCGGGCGCGGTGGCGTTCCTGGCCGGCGAGCAGGCCGCCTTTGTCACCGGCCAGGTGCTGCGGGTGGATGGCGGCATGACCCTGTTCGCCGGATGATGTTCACGATCGCACACACAACCGTTCAACCTTCTAGGAACCGCCATGTCCAAATCCGATAGCAAGACGCCCAGGAAACTCCGCAGCCGCGCCTGGTTCGACAATCCCGACAATCCCGACATGACGGCGCTGTATCTGGAGCGCTATCTGAATTACGGCCTGACGCGCGAGGAATTGCAGTCCGGCAAGCCCATCATCGGCATCGCCCAGACCGGCAGCGATCTATCGCCCTGCAACCGCCATCACCTGACGCTGGCCCAGCGCGTGCGCGAGGGCATCCGCGAGGCGGGCGGCATCGTGATGGAATTCCCCGTCCATCCCATCCAGGAAACCGGCAAGCGCCCCACCGCGGGCCTGGATCGCAACCTGGCCTATCTGGGTCTGGTGGACCTGCTTTACGGTTATCCGCTGGACGGCGTGGTGCTGACCATCGGCTGCGACAAGACCACGCCCGCCTGCCTGATGGCGGCGGCGACGGTGAACATTCCCGCCATCGCCCTGTCGGTCGGGCCCATGCTGAACGGCTGGCATGAAGGCGAGCGCACCTGCTCAGGCACCATCGTCTGCAAGGCGCGCGAGATGATGGCGCGGGGCGAGCTGGACTATACCGGCTTCATGGAGCTGGTGGCCTCGTCCGCGCCGTCGGTGGGCTATTGCAACACCATGGGCACCGCCACCACCATGAACAGCCTGGCCGAGGCGCTGGGTATGCAGCTGCCCGGTTCGGCCTCGATCCCCGCGCCCTATCGCGAGCGCGCCCAGATTTCCTATGAGACCGGCAAGCGCATCGTGGAGATGGTCCAGGAAGACCTGCGCCCGTCGCAGATCATGACCAAGGAGGCGTTCCACAACGCCATCGTGGTCAACTCGGCGATCGGCGGCTCGACCAACGCCCCGATCCATCTGACCGCCATCGCCCGTCATATCGGCGTGGACGTGCCGCTGCGGGACTGGCAGACGGTCGGCCACAAGGTGCCGCTGCTGGTCAACCTGCAGCCCGCCGGCGAATATCTGGGCGAGGATTATCACCATGCCGGCGGCGTGCCCGCCGTGGTGAACATCCTGATGGAACAGGGCCTGATCCATGAGAACGCCCTGACCGTCAACGGCAAGACCATGGGCGAGAACTGCAAGGGCAAGCGGGTGATGCTGCCCGAGGTGATCTGGCCCTTCGACAAGCCGATGAAGACGGAAGCGGGCTTCATCGTGCTGTCCGGCAACCTGTTCGACAGCGCCATCATGAAGACCAGCGTGATCAGCGAGGAGTTCCGCGACCGCTTCCTGTCCAACCCCGACGACCCGGACGCCTTCGAGGGCCGCGCCGTGGTGTTCGACGGGCCCGAGGATTACCACAAGCGGCTGGACGATCCCGCGCTGGGGATCGACGAATACACCCTGCTGTTCATGCGCGGCGCCGGGCCGATCGGCTATCCCGGCGCGGCCGAGGTGGTGAACATGCACCCGCCCGCGGCGCTGCTGAAGCGGGGCATCAACGCCCTGCCCTGCATCGGTGACGGCCGCCAGTCGGGCACTTCCGGCTCGCCCTCGATCCTCAACGCCTCGCCCGAAGCGGCGGCAGGCGGCGGCCTGGCGCTGCTCCAGACCGGCGACCGGGTCCGTATCGACCTGCGCAAGGGCACGGCCAATATGCTGATCCCGGACGAGGAACTGGCCAAGCGCCGCGCCGATCTGGAGGCGCGCGGCGGCTTTGCCTATCCCGCCTCGCAGACGCCGTGGCAGGAAATCCAGCGCGCCTTCCAGGGCCAGATGGGCACCGGCATGGTGCTGGAGAATGCGGTCAAGTATCAGGATATCGACCGCACCAAGGGCATCCCCAGGGACAATCACTAGCCGCTTGTCTTTTGCGGCGTGGGTTCGTCGGCCGCGCTCATGTACGCGCGGTACACTCCGCGCGGCCTCCTGCCCACGCCGCAAAATCCCGCGCGGCGCGGACCTGTCTGATAAACAAAAGAAAACGGCGCCGGATCGCTCCGGCGCCGTTCTTGTTTTCGCGTCTCAGGTCCGCCTCCCCTTCGCGTGCGAAGCGCGCAGGAAGGGGAGGTGCCCGTAGCTGGCCAGGCGCGAAGCGCCGATTAAGCCAGCGAAGGGCGGAGGGGTTTAAAGAGAAGTTCGATAAACCGTCTGCTTCTGGCTGCCCAGCTTGTCGATGCCCAGTTCCATCACATCGCCTTCCTTGAGGAAGACCGGCGGCTTCATGCCCAGGCCCACGCCCGGCGGCGTGCCGGTGGAGATCACGTCGCCCGGCTGCAGGCTCATGAACTGGCTGACATAGCTGACCAGGGTCGGCACGTCGAAGATCAGGCTGGAGGTGTTGCCGGTCTGCATACGCTTGCCGTTCAGGTCCAGCCACAGGCCCAGCGTGTTGAGGTCGCCCACCTCGTCCAGCGTGACCAGATAGGGGCCGAAAGGACCGAAGGTGTCGCAGCCCTTGCCCTTGTCCCAGGTGCCCAGGCGCTCCAACTGGTATTCGCGCTCCGACAGGTCGTTCACCACGCAGGCGCCCGCGACATGCTCCAGGGCCTTCTCCTTGGAGACGTAACGGGCTTCCTTGCCGATCACGATGCCCAGTTCCACTTCCCAGTCGCCCTTCTTGGCGGTGGGCGGCAGATAAACGTCATCGTTGGGGCCGATGATGGCGCTGGTCGCCTTCATGAAGATGATCGGCTCGGCCGGCTCGGGCATGTTGGATTCCTTGGCATGGTCCGAATAGTTCAGACCGATGCAGAGAAACTTGCCCACCTTGGCCACCGGCTCGGCGATGCGGACGCCCCCGGAAGCAAATGAGCCGACGACCGGCAGGCTGGCGATATCCGCCGCCCGGATGGCCGACAGGTCGGCCAGCACGCCGCCGTCAATGTCCTTCACGATTCCGGCCAGGCTGCGGATATTGCCGTCGGCATCCAGAATGCCCGGCTTTTCCTGACCCTTGGCCCCATAGCGCAACAGTTTCATTTCTTGTTTCCTTCGCTGAGAGGTGAACGCGCGCCGCGGGCATCACTGCCCGTCAACCCGCGGGTAGACAGAGACCGCTTCAGTTCGCCGGGAAGGCGGTGGCGAGATATTTCACGATCTGGTCGAATTCGGCGTCGGTGGCGTTGGCGCCGTTGTTGGCCATCGTGTCCACGATCTGCTTCCAGCCCGCGATATCGAGCTGCTGCTGCGCCACCACTTCGGGCGAATGGCACTGGGAGCAGACCTTGATGGTCACATCGCGGCCTTCGCCGGGCGGCAGGGCCTTGAACTCGTCTTGGGCAAGAGCCGGCAGGGTTCCGGCGGCAACAAGGGTCACGGCAAGAAGTACTGAACGCACGGCCATCTCTCTTTCGTCAGGTTATTCGCCCCAGGCGGGCCCCCTTATAATGGACTGCCCATGCCAAGGCAGGGAAAAACCGCCGCCTGGCCGTGGGAAATTTGCCCGTTTCGCGAACCATTCTCAAGTTCAGGACCAGTCCGGGAGGCAGATCTCAGGGTTTGGGCAGGGCGAACACCACCACCTCGTCCCCTTCCAGCGCCGCCCCCACGATACCGCCGCCGGTAGCCGTCACCGCCACATACTGGCGGCCATCCGCCCCCAGCCAGGTGGCGGGCGTGGCCTGGGCCGAGGCGGGCAGCCGGGTGGTCCACAATTCCCGCCCGGTGGCGGTCTCGAAGGCGCGGAAGCGCCGGTCGGTGGTGGCGCCGATAAAGGTCAGGCCGCTGGCGGTGAGGATGCTGCCGCCCAGGCCGGGGCGGCCGGTCTCCTGCATCCCGGCAGGGAAGCTGTCGGTGACGCCCAGCGTCTTGCGCCAGGCGATATCGCCGGTATCCACATTCACCGCCACCAACTGGCCCCAGGGCGTGGCGGTGCAGGGCATATTGTCATTGCCGGGATCCCACAACCGGCGCAGCCCCGCCAGCGGCCCTTCGTTATTGTAGCTGCCGTCAGGCCGCTTCATCACCCGGATGGCCTGGGCCAGGTTGTTCACATTCACCACATAGAGGCGGCGGTCGGGATCGAAGGAGCCGCCGTAATAGTTGATGCCGCCCTGCGAGGCGGGCAGGTGCAGGGTATAGCGGCCCAGCACCATCGGCGAATATTGCGGCACCAGGATCATCCGGTTGTCGTCCACCAGTTTCTCGCAATAGGCCTGATGGGACGCCACGCCCTTGTAGAGTTCGTCACGGCTGAAGGTGATGCGCGCCGTCGGTTCCGGCTTGGCGGGATAGGGCTGGGTGGGCGACAGCTTCTCGCCCGGCACGGTGCTGTCATGCGGCACCGGCTTTTCGATCACGTCATAGAGCGGTTTGCCCGTCACCCGGTCCAGGATGAAGACCAGGCCCGACTTGTTGGTGGCGATAATGGCCGGAATGGTCCTGCCGCCGCGCTTGACGTCGATCAGGGTCGGGGGCGAGCCGGCGTCATAGTCCCAGATGTCGTGATGGGTGACCTGGAAGTGCCAGAGATACTTGCCGGTATCGGCCTGCACCGCCACGATGGAATTGCTGAACAGATTGTCGCCCGCCCGGCCCACCCCGGCCCGGTCGAAATTGGGCGCGCCGATCGGCATGAAGACGATGCCGCGTTCCACATCCACCGTCATATGGCCCCAGACATTGGTGCCCGAGCGTTTCTCGGTGCTGCCCGGCTCCCAGGTATCAAAGCCCAGTTCGCCCTTGCGCGGCACGGTATGGAAAGTCCAGAGCAGCTTGCCGGTGCGGATATCCCAGGCGCGGGTGTCGCCCAGCGGGCCGGTGCCGTTGTTGCTGCCGCCGGGCCCCTCGCCCACGCCCGCTCCGGTGATCATGATGTTCTTGTACAGCGCGGGCGGCGAGGTCAGCCCGTAAGGCAGGTGCATACCCGTCACCATCACCTCCGGCGTCTTGAGGTTCAGGATGCCGCCGCCGCCGAAGGCCGTGGTCAATTTGCCGTCCGCCGCGTTCAGGGCATAGACCCGGCCATTGCGCGAGCCGAACACCAGCGCCGCCGGCAGCGTGCCGTCGCCCGGCCAATAGGCGCCGCCGCGCGTGGCGGGCACATCCTCGTCCGGCAGGTCGTATTTCCATTTCTCCCGGCCGGTGGCGGGATCGAGCGCGATCACCTGACCATAGCTGGAGAAGATGTGCATGGTGCCGTTCACCACCAGCGGCGTGGCCTGGGACGGGCGCAGGCGTTCGACGTTCGCGGGCCTGAGATGGTAGCTCCACACCTTCTGCAACCGGCCGACATTGGCGGGGGTGATCTGGGTCAGCGGCGAATAACGCTGCGCGCCGGGATCGCGGTGGTTGCCCGGCCAGTCGGTGGTGGGCATCTGCTGGCTGTGCGCCGCCCCGCCCACCAGCGCCAACGCCGCGCCGGCCATCAGCATCTTCACGCCTGTACGCATGTCTCACCCGGAGAAATAGAGAGGCGACGCCGTCAGTGCTGCCCGCCCTGCGGCGGCGCATAATCGGCCAGTTCGCCGACCGGCCGCTTGCCCGCCCAGGCGATGCCC
>CALDFO010000381.1 GCA_937942205.1 uncultured Alphaproteobacteria bacterium | reverse complement strand
TCGGCAACGAGATCGCCCATGCCCTGGGCCTGAAGGGCGACCAGGCCAAGCAGACCGGCAAGCTGGTGAAGAGCCTCTATGAGGCCTTCATCGCCAAGGACATGAGCATGTTGGAGATCAACCCGCTGGTGGTCACCAAGGACGGCAACATCATCTGCCTCGACGCCAAGGTGAATTTCGACTCCAATGCCCTCTACCGCCACAAGGACGTGCAGGACCTGCGCGACCTGGACGAGGAAGATCCGGCGGAAGTCGAAGCCAGCAAGTACGACCTGTCCTACATCAAGCTGGACGGCGAGATCGGCTGCATGGTCAACGGCGCAGGGCTCGCCATGGCCACCATGGACATCATCAAGCTCTATGGCAGCGAGCCGGCCAACTTCCTGGATGTGGGCGGCGGCGCCACCAAGGAAAAGGTCACCCAGGCGTTCAAGATCATCGTCTCCGATCCCAATGTGAAGGGCATCCTGGTCAACATCTTCGGCGGCATCATGAAGTGCGACATCATCGCCGAAGGCATCATCGCCGCCGCCAAGGAAATCTCGCTGAAGGTTCCGCTGGTGGTGCGCCTGGAAGGCACCAATGTCGAACTGGGCAAGGAAATCCTGTCCAAGTCCGGCCTTGCCATCACCTCCGCCGACAATCTCGCCGACGCGGCCGAAAAGGTCGTCAAGGCCGTGAAGGGTTCGAAGTAATGTCCATTCTCGTCGACAAGAACACCAAGGTCATCTGCCAGGGCTTCACCGGCAACCAGGGCACCTTCCATTCCGAGCAGGCCATCGCCTATGGCACCAAGATGGTCGGCGGCACCACGCCCGGCAAGGGCGGCAGCACCCATCTGGGCCTGCCGGTGTTCGACACCGTGCGCGAGGCGCGCGAAAAGGTGGGCGCCGACGCTTCCGCCATCTATGTCCCCCCGCCCTTCGCCGCCGACGCCATCCTGGAGGCGATCGACGCCGAAGTGCCGCTGATCGTCTGCATCACCGAGGGCATCCCGGTGCTGGACATGGTCAAGGTCAAGCGCGCGCTGTCGGGCTCCAAGTCGCGCCTGATCGGCCCCAACTGCCCCGGCATCATCACCCCCGGCGAATGCAAGATCGGCATCATGCCCGGCCATATCCATCGCCGCGGCAAGGTCGGCATCGTCTCGCGCTCCGGCACCCTGACCTATGAAGCGGTGGCGCAGACCACTGCGGTGGGCCTGGGCCAGTCCACCTGCGTGGGCATCGGCGGCGATCCGGTCAAGGGTACCGAGCATATCGAGGTGCTGGAGATGCTGCTGGCCGACCCGGAAACCGAAAGCATCATCATGATCGGCGAGATCGGCGGCAGCGCCGAGGAAGACGCCGCCGACTTCATCAAGCATTCCAAGGTGAAGAAGCCGATGGTGGGCTTCATCGCGGGCGTCACCGCCCCGCCGGGCCGCCGCATGGGCCATGCCGGCGCCATCATTTCGGGTGGCAAGGGCGGCGCGGACAGCAAGATCGAGGCGATGAAGGCCGCGGGTATCCGCGTCTCGCCCAATCCGGCCGCGCTGGGCACCACACTGGTGGAGCTGCTGTCGGGTAAGTAAGCGTCCCTCTTCTTCCTGGCGCGTGCCGCGCCGAAGGGGAGGTTCACACATCATTCAAAAGGCGCCGTGCGAACGGCGCCTTTTTTGTTGCACCGCGGGATCACAAATAAGACGCATAACCTGCGCAAGCTTCATGCCCGATGCCCAGCTTTTGCCGTGCAAAATGGGGCTTTTGACACCATATTAACCGCATTCGGCGTTGAATCGACGCAGCAAAGCAGTTACCACCCTGCGCCACGCAGAGACCGCCAACAGCGGCACCAGGAAGGGATCGGCGCCTAACAAGCCCGCCCATAAGCGTCTGAAATGACTAAGCAATCCCCCTCCGATCGAGTGAACCGCGCGTCGAACGACATTTTCGAGGCGACGTCATTCCTGTCCGGCACCAATGCCGCTTTCGTCGAGCAGCTGTATGCCGCATGGCAGGCCAATCCCCATTCCGTGGATGAAAGCTGGCAAGGCTATTTCGCCCAGCTGGGGGAACAGGGTCTCAATCCCACCCAGCTTGGCCGCGGTCCCGCCTGGAAGCGCGACAGCAAGCCCGAGATCGCCAGCGGCGACCTGATCGCCGCCCTGACCGGCCAGGAGCCTCCGGCCCCGCCCGCCAAGTCCGGCCAGAAGGGTGGCCAGAAGAACGACAAGGCCCCGGCCGCCAGCGCCGCCGGCAGCATCGAAGCCGCCAAGGCGTCGATCCATGCCGTTCAGATGATCCGCGCCTATCGCATGATCGGCCATCTGGAAGCCAATCTCGATCCGCTGGGTATCACCCCCCGCACGCCCCAGCCGACGCTGGACCCGGCCCATTACGGCTTCGCCGGACCGGCGCTGGATGCCCCCGTCTATATCGACGGCGTGCTGGGCCTGGAAACGGTCACCCCGCGCAAGCTGATCGACATTCTGCGCGGCATCTATTGCAGCCATATCGGCTATGAGTTCATGCACATCAACGATGCGGAGCAGAAGACCTGGCTGCAGCGCCGCATCGAGGGCGAGGACGGCGAAGTGTCCTTCACCCGCGAGGGCAAGAAGGCCATCCTCAACAAGCTGATCGAGGCCGAGGGCTTCGAGAAGTTCGCCGCCAACCGCTTTGTCGGCACCAAGCGCTTCGGCCTGGACGGCGGCGAAGCCACCATTCCCGCGCTGGAGCAGATCATCAAGCGCGGCGGCCACCTTGGCGTGTCGGAGATCGTTCTGGGCATGGCCCATCGCGGCCGCCTGAACGTGCTGGTCAATGTGATGGGCAAGGCCTATCGCCAGCTGTTCCACGAATTCCAGGGCGGCAGCGCCAATCCCAACGACGTCGAAGGCTCGGGCGACGTGAAGTACCATCTGGGCGCCTCGTCGGACCGCGAGTTCGACGGCCACAAGGTGCATCTGTCGCTGACGCCCAATCCCTCGCACCTGGAAATCGTCAATCCCGTGGTGCTGGGCAAGGCCCGCGCCAAGCAGTGGCAGTTGCACGACATCGACGCCCGCACTTCGGTCCTGCCGGTCCTGATCCACGGCGACGCGGCTTTCGCGGGCCAGGGCGTGGTGGCCGAATGCTTCGCCATGTCGGGCATCAAGGGCTATCGCACCGGCGGCACCCTGCACTTCGTCATCAACAACCAGATCGGCTTCACCACCGCGCCGGTCTTCTCGCGCTCCTCGCCCTATTGCACCGACATCGCCCTGATGGTGCAGGCGCCGATTTTCCACGTGAACGGCGACGATCCCGAGGCCGTGGTCCATGCCACCCGTATCGCGGTGGAATTCCGTCAGAAGTTCAAGAAAGACGTCGTTCTGGACATGATCTGCTATCGCAGGTTCGGCCATAACGAGAGCGACGAGCCGTCCTTCACCCAGCCGCAGATGTACCGCGTGATCAAGGATCAGAAGACCACGCTGCAGCTTTACACCGGCAAGCTGGTGGCCGAAGGCACCCTGAACCAGGCCGAGGCCGACGCCATGCAGGCGGCTTTCAACACCCGCCTGGACGAGGAATTCAACGCCTCCAAGTCGCATCTGCCCAACCGCGCCGACTGGCTGGACGGCAAGTGGCAGGGCCTGGAGACCGCGCCCAAGAACAGCGACCGCCGCGGCGAGACCAGCGTCAGCGCCGACGCGCTGGGCAAGGTCGGCAAGGCGCTGGTGACGGTGCCGTCCGGCTTCAACCTGCACAAGACCATCACCCGCCAGCTGGAAGCCAAGGCCAGGATGTTCGAGACCGGCGAAGGTTTCGACTGGGCCACCTGCGAGGCGCTGGCGCTGGGCACCCTGCTGGACGAGGGTTTCTATGTCCGCTTCTCCGGCCAGGATTCCCA
>CALDFO010000380.1 GCA_937942205.1 uncultured Alphaproteobacteria bacterium | reverse complement strand
GGGCCGCCGGGAACCGGCGGCATTTTCGCGGCGGGCGTGCCGGGACGGGCCGAATAGGGAAAGACATGCAGCACCGACAGGCCGGCATCGTCCACCAGATCCAGGCTGCCGCGGAACATGGCTTCGGTCTCGGTGGGAAAGCCCGCGATCAGGTCGGCGCTGAAGGCGGCGTCGGGACGGTGGCGGCGCACCGTCTCACAAAAAGCGATGGTGTCGGCGCGGGCATGGCGACGCTTCATGCGCTTGAGGATCAGATCGTCGCCCGACTGGGCCGAGAGATGGAAATGCGGCATCAGCCTGTCCTCCTCGGCGATGGCGCGCATCAAAAGGGGATCGGCCTCGATACTGTCCAGTGACGACAGGCGCAGCCGCTTCAGTTCCGGCACCAGCTTCAAAATCTTGCCCACCAGCGCCCCCAGGCCGGGGGCGCCCGGCCCACTTCGGCCGGGAAGGCCGGCGCCATAGGAGGTGATGTCCACCCCGGTCAGCACGATTTCGGGATAGCCCTTTTCCACCAGCCGCCGGGCTTCTTCCACCACCGCGCCCATCGGCACCGAACGGCTGTTGCCGCGCCCGAAAGGAATGACGCAGAAGGTGCAGCGATGGTCGCAGCCATTCTGCACCTGCAGGAAGGCGCGGGTCTTGCCGTCGAAATGCTCCACCATCTGAGGGGCGGTGTCGGCCAGCGCCATGATGTCGTTGACGCGGACTTTTTCCGCGTCGCCCAATCCAAAATCAGAATAGGGGCCGAAACCGGCATAGGCGTCCGCCGTCAGCTTTTCGGCATTGCCGATCACCCGGTCCACCTCCGGCATGGCGGCATAGGTCTGCGGCTCCACCTGCGCGGCGCAGCCGGTGACGATGATGCGGGCATCGGGCCGCGCGCGCTTCAGCCGGCGGATGGCCTGACGCGACTGACGCACCGCTTCGGCCGTCACGGCGCAGGTATTCACCACCACGGCATCGCGCAATTGCGCCTGTCCGGCGCGGTCGCGGATCGCCTCGCTTTCATAGGCGTTGAGGCGGCAGCCAAACGTGACGACCTCCACGCTCATAGGGTGTCGAGATCCAGGCGGCCGTGAAACGGCGTGGCGGCGGGGCCGGTCATCAGCACATGGCCGTCTTCCGCGCGCCATTCGATGCCCAGCGCGCCGCCGTCCAGCACCAGTTTCACCGTGCGGTCCGTCAGGCCGCGCCGGATCGCCGCCACGGCGGTGGCGCAGGCGCCCGTGCCGCAGGCCAGGGTCACGCCCACGCCGCGCTCCCACACCCGCATCCGGATGGTGGCGCGGTCCAGCACCTGGGCGAACTCCACATTCACCCGGTTGGGGAAAAAGGGCAGGGTTTCAATTTTGGGACCCAGCACGGTCACCGGCGCGGCCTCGGCATCGGGCACGAACAGCACGCAATGGGGATTGCCCACCGAGACGGCGGCGGCGGTAACCGTGGCGCCGCCCACATCCAGCGGGAAATTGGCGGTGTCCACGGCGCTGGCCAGCGGAATCTGGTCCCAGTCCAGGCGCGGCGCGCCCATGTCCAGCATCACCAGTCCCTTGCCGGCGTCGT
>CALDFO010000379.1 GCA_937942205.1 uncultured Alphaproteobacteria bacterium | reverse complement strand
CTGGCATCCTCGGCCAGGTGCAGCGCCGACAGCAGCCGCGCCCCCACATCGTCATGCAGGTCGCGGGCGATGCGCAGTCTTTCGCTCATCACGCCCTGCTCATAGGCGCTGCGGCGCGCATGGGCCGCTTCCAAAAGGGCCATCACCTCGCGCGCCAGCCGCGCGTCGGCGGGGCTGAACAGGCCGCGCCCGCCACGGGCATGGCGCAGACTGAGCGCGGTGGTGCCGGCCAGCGGCGGCAGTTCCAGCACAAGCCCTTCCTGGCGCAGGCGCGGCGCGGGCGGCGGCGTATCGAGCGGCGCGATGTCCAGCGGATCGAAGAGATCGCGGACCAGCGCCTCCCATCGCGCCTGGGGGCTGGCCGGATCGAAAGCGGCCTGGCTGACAAGCTGGAACAGCCGCGGGCTGTCCATCGCGGGCCGCCCCATCAGGCGGCGGCCGATCACATCCCGCAGCGGCAGATAGAAAAGCAGGCTGCCCATGAAGGCCAGGCCGAGCGCGGAGCCGGACGCCATGTGCAGGCCATATACCAGCAGGGCGTCGAGGCAGAGGATCAGGCCGCCCACGCCCAGCAGCAGCAGGATGCGGAAGGCCGCCATGTCCAGCGCGAACAGCCGGTAGCGCGCCACCCCCAGCGCCGCCCCGGCATAGATCAGCAGAAAGGCGGTCACCGCATAGCCCGGCGGCAGCGCCGTCGGCAGGCCCAGCAGCAAAGGCAGGTTCACCATCGCCACGAAGGTGGCGCAGCCCAGGCCGACCGACACGCCGAACCAGCGCACGACGGCGCGATGGCGGGGATCGTGGCGCGTGGCGAGCCCTTGCAGGGCGATGGCCGTCAGCAGGGCGACGAGCGCCACCACCGCCGCGGCGTGCGACAGCACAATCGGCGAGGGCGCCACGCGCAGCAGCCGCAGCACCGGCATCGCCAGGCAGAGCGCGAAGCAGAGCGCCACCGCGGGGCCGCCGGCGACGCGGGCCGGATACACCAGAAACAGGCTGATCAGCGCCGCCCCCATCAGCCAGGCC
>CALDFO010000378.1 GCA_937942205.1 uncultured Alphaproteobacteria bacterium | reverse complement strand
GCCGCGATCTGCGCCGGGATGGTCTTCTTGTCGGCGTCGGCGCGGGGCGCCGGATCGGGCGAGACGGTGCCGCCTTCCTTCACCGCGACCATGGCGTCGCCATACAGGCCCAGCTTGCTGGCGGTGGAGCCGAACAGGCTGGCGTCGGCGGCGGTCATCGGCGCGCCGGTCAGCGGCCACAGGCGGCCGACATAGACATAGTCCACGTCGCGCATCCCCTTGGTGCTCAACGAGACGCCCAGAATCTGCTTCCAGTCATCGGCATCGCCATAGTTGGTGACCAGGGTTTCCAGGGTCTTTTCGGCGCCCGGCTGGTCGTTCTGCTTGACTTGCGCATTCATCACGATGTCCAGATCGTCGCGCAGCGGCTTCTGGCCGGCGGCGACAGCGGCGTCGATGCTCTGCTGCGCCAGCGTGGTGGCGCCGGCATAGTCGCCGCTGAAGAACAGCGCGCGGGTGGCCAGCGAACGGTCGGCGGCCGAGGGCGGCGGGGTGGTCGCCAGCAACAGCTTGGCGTACTTGCCTGCCTTGTCATAATGCTTCTGGTTCAGCGCCAGCTGCAGCGCGGGCTTGTAGACGCCGGCCTTTTCGGCATCGGGGATCGCCGCGGGATCCAGGTCGGCGGCCGCTTCGGCGGCCTTGGCGGCGCCCGCCATGTCCTGCATCTGGATGTAGGTGTTCATCTCGATGCGATAGATCCACAAGTCGTCATAGGGCTTCTTGCTGCTGATGCCCTTGGCCTTTTCGAGCGCGGCGAGCGCGGCGGGATAGTCCTTGGCCTTGCCGGCGGTCTGGGCGGCGTTGAGCTGCGTGCCCACCGAGGCGGTCAGCTTGGGCGCGGAAGACTGCGCCATGGCGGTACCGGCCGCGAAGCCCAGCACCAGGCCCGCCGTCATGGCGGCGCGGAGGAATTTGATGGTCATGTTGAAGTCGTTCCCTTGTAAGGCGGCAGGACACCCGCCGCGAAGAAAAGCCCCAGATGCGTTTCCATTCTGAGCTTGTTTGCAACTTTACTGTGGCGGTCGGCTGTTTCCAATAAGGCGGACAGACCGCACAGCTTCGCAAATCCCCTCATGTTGCGATGCAGCGAGAAGCCGTCGGGGCATCGCGGCGCTGTAATAGCTTATTTACCATGCCCTGTCAGGTTGCGTCTGGGTTCCGGGCCGCCCCTTCATGTCGCAGTCTCCTTTCCGTCTGGACGGTAAAACCGCCTTCGTGTCCGGCAGCCGCGGCCATCTGGGCGCGGCCATGACCCGCGCCCTGTGCGAAGCGGGAGCCCATGTCATCGTCAATGGCCGCGACGATTCCGCGCTGGCCGATTTCGAGACGGGGCTTCGCCGTGACGGCCATGCCGTCAGCCGCGCCGCCTTCGACGCCTTCGACAGCGCCGCCGTGCGCCGTTTCTTCGGCGGCCTGGAGCGGCTGGACATCCTGGTGAACAATGCCGTGGCGATGCAGATGAAGTCTTTTGCCGATGTATCGCCCGAGGATTTCGCCGCCACCTATGCCAGCGCCGTCACCGCCGGGTTCGAGGCGGTGCGCGCGGCGCGGCCCGCGCTGGCCGCCGCCGCACGGGCGAGCGGCGATGCCAGTGTCATCACCATCGCATCCATGTATGGCCAGGTCTCGCCCGATGCGCGTCTTTATGACGACCCGGCCCGGCAAAGCCCTTTCCCTTACGGTCCCGCCAAGGCGGCGCAGGTGCAACTGACCCGCCATCTCGCCGCCGAACTGGGCCCGCAGGGCATCCGCGTCAATGCGCTGGTGCCCGGCCCCTTTCCGGCGCGGGTGGAGGCGGCGTTCGGCGCGAGGCTGGCGGCGCGCACCATGCTGGGCCGCCTGGGCAGGCCGGAGGATATCGCCGGTCCGCTGCTGTTTCTCGCCGCGCCCGCCGCCGCCTTCGTCACCGGCGCGGCGCTCAATGTGGACGGCGGCTGGACGGCTTGGTGAGTCCCGAAGCCCTGGAGTAAAGAATGCAGATGGCATTCCTGTCCTCCTTCCGCGTCGGCCAGCAGACCGTCTATCCCGAAGGGCTGATGGAGAGGCTGCACGGCTTCCCCTTGCTGGACAATGTAGGCGACGCGGCCTTGCGCAACCTGTTGAGCGAGGCCAACTGGTTCGGCCTGCCGGGCGGCTGGCTGCTGGAGCGCGGCGGCGAGAACGACGCCGCGCTGTTCCTGGTGGTGACCGGCAGCCTGGGCGTGTTCGTGTCCGACGATACGGGGATGCGCCGGATGGTGGCGCTGGTGCCCGCGGGCGAAACCGTGGGTGAGATGTCGCTGATCCAGCCCAGCGCCCATCATAGCGCCCAGCTGGTGGCGCTGCGCGACACCGAACTGCTGCGGATCAGCCCGGAGGGCTTCGAGGCCCTGATCGGGCGGCATCCGCGGGTGATGATGAATCTGATGCAGATGCTGGTGAAGCGGCTGAAGGACGCCAATCGCGGCAGCGAGAAGCCCAGGCCCAAGACCTTCGCCATCGTGCCGATGCAGCCGGGCCTGAACGATGCGCCTGTCGCGCGGCGGCTGGCCGAGGCGCTGGGCCGGATCGGCATCAAGGCGGCGGTGCTGGATTTCGCCTCCAGCAATCAGACGGCGGATTGGTTCGCCACCTTCGAGGCGGCGCACGACATCGTCTTTTATCGCGGCGATGCGCCCGACAGCCCTTGGACCCATCAGTGCCTGCGCCAGGCCGACCGCATCTTCCTGCTGGCGCGGGCCGACCGGCCGCTGCCGCAGCGGCCGCTGGACATGCCCGCCTTCAAGGCGCGCGCGTCGGGCCTGCCCGAACTGCTGCTGCTGCATCCCGACGGCGCCAGCGCCGTGCTGCCCGAGCATTTCTCCACCCGCGCCGGGCTGTTCAAGGCGCATCACCATCTGCGCGCCGGCCAGACGCGCGACGTGGCGCGGGTGGCGCGGTTCGTCGCCGGCCGCGCCGTGGGGCTGGTGCTGGCGGGCGGCGGCGCGCGGGGCTTCGCCCATATCGGCATTATCCGCGCCCTGCAGGAGGCGGGCGTGCCCTTCGACCAGCTGGGCGGCACCTCGATGGGCGCGATCATCGCGGCGGGCCTGGCGCGCGAGTGGGATGTGCAGGAGCTGCGCGAACGGATGCGGGCGGTGTTCGTCGACGACAATCCGCTGTCGGATTACACCCTTCCCCTGATCGCCCTGGTGCGCGGCCGCAAGGTCAGCAGCCGCCTGCGCGAGCATTTCGACGAAGCCTGCATCGAGGAACTGCCGCTGCCGTTCTTCGCGGTGTCCTCCGACCTCACCAATGGCCGCATCCATGTCCATCGCGAAGGCAAGCTGTGGCGGGCGCTGCGCGCCAGCGTGGCGCTGCCGGGCATC
>CALDFO010000377.1 GCA_937942205.1 uncultured Alphaproteobacteria bacterium | reverse complement strand
CCCAGGCGGGGATTGGGGCGCGGATTGTAGGGGGCGTCCGGCCCCTGCTGGGCCCAGGCGGCATTGGCGCCGGCCGCCGCGGCGGCCAGTAGCGCGCCCCCCGAAGTCTGGAGCAGTCCCCGGCGCGAAAAAGTGGTCTGTGGTTTGTCGGTCATGGTTATCCCCTCGCTGCGGCAGCCCCACGCCGCCTGTTGTTCTTGGGAAAAACCTAGACCTTTTGGGAGGCAGAGCAATGGAGATGCCCGTCCGCCCTCCCGGGAGACAAGGTATGACTTTTTGTCATTTCTGTGCCGTGGCAGAGACGGCTGGGAATGACGGTGGGGCTAGGCCCGCTTCTTCGCCGCTTCGGCGAAACGCTCGAACAGATAGTGCGAGTCCATCGGGCCGGGCGAGGCTTCGGGATGGTACTGCACGCTGAACACATCCTTGCCGTCCAGCGCGATGCCGCAATTGGTATCGTCGAACAGCGAGACATGGGTTTCCGACACGCCTTCGGGCAGGCTGTCGCGGTCCACGGTGAAGCCGTGATTCATCGAGACGATCTCGACCTTGCCGGTGGTCAGGTCCTTCACCGGATGGTTGGCGCCGTGATGGCCCTGGGCCATCTTTTTGGTTTTCGCGCCCAGCGCCAGGCCCAGCATCTGATGACCCAGGCAGATGCCGAACACCGGCACGCCGGATTCGATCACGCCCTTGATGGTGGGAATGGCATATTCCCCTGTCGCCGCCGGATCGCCGGGGCCGTTGGACAGCAGCACGCCATGCGGCTGGTGCCGCAGCACATCCTCGGCGGTGGAGGTGGCGGGCACCACGGTGATGTCCGCGCCCATCCCGGCCAGCAGGCGCAGGATGTTCCGCTTCACGCCGTAATCAATGACAGTGACGCGGAAGCCGGGCTTGTCCTCCGCCGCATAACCCTTGCCCCAGGCCCAGGGCATCTCGTTCCATTTGTAGGTCTGGGTGGCGGAAACCTCCTTGGCCAGGTCCAGCCCTTCCAGTCCGGCGAAGCCGCGCGCCTTTGCCAGCAGCGCGTCCTTGTCGATCGCGCCGGACGGCCCGGCATTGACCACGACGCCGTGCGGCATTCCCTTTTCGCGGATCAGCGCCGTCAAGGCACGGGTATCCAGCCCGGCCACGGCCGGGATGTTGTGCTTCTTCAGCCAGGCATCCAGCGCCTGCAGGTTGCGGTAGTTGGAGGGATTTTCCGCATCCGCCCGCACGATCAGACCGCGCACGGCCGGGGTCAGGGTCTCGATATCCTCGGCATTGGTGCCCACGATGCCGACATGGGGAAAGGTGAAGGCCACGATCTGCCCGGCATAGGAGGGATCGGACAGGATTTCCTGATAACCGGTCATGGCGGTGTTGAAGCAGACCTCGCCCAGGCCCGCGCCCAGCGCGCCGAAGCCGGTGCCTTCGAAGAAGGTGCCATCCGCCAGCATCAGGCCGCCACGCGAAAACGGGCTCGCCGCGGAAGCAGCGTGAGGAGAAGGAGCGTCGGTCATGGGAAGCCTCGAATTTGCGCGAAAATAAGAAGGTAAGGCGGTTCCGTCAACCCGAACTTATCAAGCAAAATCAAGGTGTTGGAATTGTCACCATTTTTGATAACCCCCTCCGGTTTCAGCTTCCGCTCGGCTGCTCCGGCTTCCGCCGTCGCACCTGCCTCGCACGTTGAAACCACCTCCCCCTTAGGGTGCGCTGCGCGCACAAGGGGGAGGCTGGCCTCTGGAATAGGGCGGCTGTAACGTCCGCGCCTGATTTGACAAGGAAATTTCCGCATGTCCCTGCGCGCCAAGCTCAACGACGCCATGAAAGAGGCGATGAAGGCCAAGGACGCCCAGCGCCTGGCCACCGTGCGGCTGATACTGGCGGCGCTGAAGGACCGCGACATCGCCGCCCGCAGCGAGACGAACAAGGAACTGGTGGGGGATGACGACATCCTCACTTTGCTGGCCAAGATGATCAAGCAGCGCGAGGAGTCCGCCGCCGTCTATCGCCAGGGCGGCCGTCCCGAGCTGGCCGACAAGGAAGACGCCGAAATCGCGGTCATCCGCACCTTCATGCCCAAGCAGATGGACGAGGCCGACATGAAGGCCGCCGTGCAGGCGGTGATCGCGGAAACCGGCGCGGCCTCGATCAAGGATATGGGCAAGGTGATGGCGGTGCTGAAGGAACGCTTCGCCGGCCAGATGGATTTCTCCCGCGCCAGCGCCGCCACCAAGGACGCCCTGTCGGGCAAGTAAGGCGGCCCACGAAAAGCCGTGTGATGCCGGATATCAAAACCGCCCAAAGCGACGCCGACATCGCCCGCTGTTTCGCGGTGATGCGGCAGTTGCGGCCGCATCTGGCGGACGAGGCGGACTTCATCGCCCGCGTCCGCCGCCAAATGGCGCAGGAAAGATGGCGCCTGATCTATGCCGAGGAAGATGGCGCGGTCGCCGCCGTGGCGGGCTTTCGCATCCTGGAATGCCTGCATTCCGGGCGCACCCTCTATGTGGACGATCTGGTGACGGACCAGGACCGGCGCGGCCGCGGCCATGGCGAACGGCTGATGGCCTATATGGAGCAGGTGGCGCGGGACGAAGGCTGCGAAACCCTTGCGCTGGATTCCGGCACCCAGCGCAGCGGCGCGCACAAATTCTATTTCCGCCAGGGCCTGCCCATTACGTCTTTCCACTTCGCCCGGAAGATATAGCGATCCGGGTGGGCGGAGCGGGGAAATCATGCACAGGGCGCGGGGGGCTCGCGCCGCGCGGGCGGGCAAAAATCCCCCAGAAGCAGGCATTTTGCGGCTAATCTGCCGCCATGCGCTATGGCGAGGGATTGCTGGAGGAGATACGGCGGCGGACCGATCTGGTCGCGCTGGTGGGTCGCCGCGTCAAGCTGATCCGTAAGGGCCGGGTGGTGTGGGGCTGCTGTCCCTTCCACGGCGAAAAATCGCCCAGCTTCAAGGTCGAGAAC
>CALDFO010000376.1 GCA_937942205.1 uncultured Alphaproteobacteria bacterium | reverse complement strand
CGAAGGCGTCGTACAGCGCGTTGTTGATCTGGGCGATGTTGAGGCCCAGCCGCGCCGCCGTCTCGCGGTCCACCTTGAGGTCCACCTGCAGGCCCTTGTCCTGCTGGTCGGAATTGACGTCGGTCAGTTCGGGTATGTCCTGCAGGGCCGCGGTGATCCGGGGCAGCCAGGTGTTCAGTTCCTCCAGCGAATCGGCCTGGACGGTGTACTGATAACTGGCGTTGCCGCCGCGCCCGCCGCCGCCGCCGATCTGGCCGCCGGGCCGCAGGAACAAGCGCGCGCCCGCGACTTTCTCCAGCCGGGGGCGCAAGCGGTCGATCACCTGGTCGGTGGTCAGGCCGCGCTCGCCCGGCGGCTTGAGGGTGACGAAGACGTTGCCCGAATTGGTGGCGCCGCCGCCGGCGAAGCCACCCACCGTGGCCACCGCCGGATCGCTCTTGATGATGTCGATGAACTGCATGAACTTCTTCTGCATCGCCTGGAAGGAGATGCTCTGGTCGGCGCGCAGGCCGCCCTGCATGGTGCCCTCGTCGGTGGAGGGGAAGAAGCCCTTGGGCACGATCGCCATCAGATAGATGTTGAGGCCGATGGCCAGGAACACCATCACCACGATGGTCTTGGGATTGGACAGCGACCAGCCCAGGGTGCGGCGGTAGAAATCCTGCATCCACTCAAGGCTGCGCCGCGACCAGGCCATCAGCGGATTCTTGTCCTCCTCGACCGAGAAATCGAGATAGGCGCACATCATCGGCGTCAGGGTGAGCGAAATCACCATCGAAATCAGGATCGCCACCGTCAGGGTGACGGCGAATTCATGGAAGATGCGCCCCACGATGCCGCCCAGCAGCAGCACCGGGAAGAACACCGCCACCAGCGAGATGCTCATGGAGATGACGGTGAAGGTCACTTCCTGGGCGCCCTGCAGCGCCGCATCCAGACGGCTCTTGCCGTTCTCCAGGTGACGGGTGACGTTCTCCAGCACCACGATGGTGTTGTCCACCACAAAGCCGGTGGAGACGATCAGCGCCATCAGCGAGAAGTTGTTCAGGCTGAAGCCCAGCATATACATCACCCCGAAGGTGCCCAGCAGCGTCAGCGGCACGCAGACGGTGGGCACCAGCGTGGCCTTCATGTTCCGCAGGAACAGGAACACCACCAGGATCACCAGCATGGTGGCAATGATCAGGGTCATCTCCACGTCATGCACCGAATTGCGGATGGAAGTGGTGGTGTCCATCAGCGTGCCCAGCTCGATGGCGTTGGGCAGCGACGCCTGCAGGTCGGGCAGCAGGTTGCGGATACGGTCCACCACCTCGATGACGTTGGCGCCGGGCTGCTTGGTGATGTTGACCAGGACGGCGGGCTGGCCGTTGAAGGTGCCCAGGTTGCGGACATTCTCCACCCCGTCCACCACCTCGGCCACATCCTGCAGGCGCACCGCCGCGCCATTGCGATAGGCGATGATCAGCGACTTGTACTGGACGGCCTGAGTGGCGACATCGTTGGCATAGATCTGGAAAGTCTGATCCTTCTGCTGGATGTCGCCCTTGGGGGTGTTGGCGTTGGCGGCGGACACCGCCGCGCGCACATCGGCCAGGCCGATGCCGTATTTGAACAGGGCGCGCGGGTTCAGCTCGATCCGGATGGCGGGCAGCGAGGCGCCGTTGAGCGAGACATCGCCCACGCCGCTGATCTGGGACAGCTTCTGCTGGATGATGTTGGAGGCCTGGTCGTAGATCTGGCCCGGTGACAACGTCTTGGACGTCATCGCCAGGATCACGATGGGGAAATCGGCCGGATTGAATTTGCGGTAGGTGGGATTGGAGCGCAGCGCCGCCGGCAGGTCGGCGCGGGCGGCGTTGATCGCCGCCTGCACGTCACGGGCCGCGCCGTCAATGTCGCGGCTGATGTCGAACTGCAGCACGATCTGAGTGGAATTGACGTTGCTGCGCGAGGACATGTCGTCCACCCCCGCGATGGTGCCCAGATGCCGTTCCAGCGGCGTCGCCACGCTGGAAGCCATCGTCTCCGGGCTGGCGCCGGGCATCGAGGCGTTGACCACGATGGTGGGGATATCGATGTTGGGGAACGGCGAAACCGGCAGCAGGCTATAGGCCGTCAGACCCGCCAGCCCCAGCCCCAGCGCCAGCAGCACGCTGGCGACGGGACGGCGGATGAACAGGCCCGAAATCCTCATGGCGTCACCGGCTCGGCGGCGTCGCCGCGGCGGCGCGCCCGCCAGGCCCGGAAGTCCGCGCCCAGCCGGTCGAAATAAATGTAGATCACCGGCGTGGTGAACAGAGTCAGAAGCTGGCTGACCAGCAGGCCGCCCACGATAGAGATACCCAGCGGATGGCGCAGTTCCGACCCCATGCCGGTGCCCAGCATCAGCGGCAGGGCGCCGAACAGCGCCGCCACCGTGGTCATCAGAATGGGACGGAAGCGCAACAGCGCCGCCTGATGGATCGCCTCGGCGGGCGGCTTGCCCTCGTTGCGCTCGGCCTCCAGCGCGAAGTCGATCATCATGATGGCGTTCTTCTTGACGATGCCGATCAGCAGAATGATGCCGATGATCGAGACGATGTTGAGATCATGCCCCGAAACGATCAGCGCCAGCAGCGCCCCCACCCCCGCCGACGGCAAGGTGGACAGGATGGTGATGGGGTGGATGAAGCTCTCATACAGCACGCCCAGCACGATATAGACGGTGATGATGGCGGCGATGATCAGCAGCACCTCGTTGGCCAGGGCCGACTGGAAGGCCAGCGCCGAGCCCTGGAACTGGGTGCTGATGCCGGGCGGCACGCCGACTTCCTGCTCGGCGGCCTTGATGGCGTCCACCGCCGTGCCCAGCGCATAGCCGGGCGTGACGTCGAAGGAGAAGGTGGCGGAGGGGAACTGCGCCAGATGGTCGATCTGCAACTGGGTGGTGCGCTGCTCGACACGGGCGATCGCCGACAGCGGCACCTGGCCGCCGCCCGAGGTGGGCAGATAGATGTCGCCCATGGAATCCACCGAGTTCTGCAGGCCCGGATCGGCCTCCAGGATGACGCGATACTGGTTGGACTGGGTGAAGATGGTGGAGATGATGCGCTGGCCGAAGCTGTCATACAGCGCATTGTCGATGGTGGCCGCCGTGACGCCGAAGCGGGCGGCGGTGTCGCGGTCCACATCCAGATAGGCCGACAGGCCCTTGTCCAGGAACGAGGTCGAGACGTTGCGGATGGCGTTGACCGACCGCAATTGCGTCAGCAGGCGCGGCACGAAATCGTCCAACGCCCCTTGCGTCGCCGCCTGGAGCACGAACTGGTACTGGGCGCGGCTGACCACCGAGTCGGTGGTCAGGTCCTGCACCGGCTGGAGATAGAAGGTGATGCCGGGCACGCTGCGGGCGTGTTCGGAGAGCCGTTCGATCACCGCCTCCACGCCGTCGCGGTCATGCTTGGGCTTGAGGTTGATCAGGATGCGGCCGCTGTTGAGGGTATGGTTGCTGCCATCCACCCCGATGAAGGAGGACAGGCTGGCGACATCCGGGTCTTGCAGGATCAGTTCGGCCAGGCGGCGCTGGCGGGTCGCCATCGCCTCGAAGGACACGGTCGGTCCGGCCTCGGTGGTGGCCTGGATGAAGCCGGTATCCTGCAGCGGGAAGAAGCCCTTGGGGATCACCACATACAGCAGCACCGTCAGCACCAGGGTCGCCACCGCCGACAACAGGGTCAGGCGCTGGTGCTTCAGCACCCAGATCAACATATGGTCGTATCCGGCCACCAGCTTGTCGTAATAGTATTCGGTGCGGCGCTGGAAGCTGTTCTCGCGCTTTTCCTCCACCCGGTGGCTGCGCAGCAGCTTGGCGCACAGCATCGGCACCAGGGTCAGCGACACCACCGCCGAGATCAGGATGGTGATGGACAGGGTGACGGCGAATTCGCGGAGCAGGCGGCC
>CALDFO010000375.1 GCA_937942205.1 uncultured Alphaproteobacteria bacterium | reverse complement strand
CTGTCTGCTGCATCTGGGGCCGGGCTTCGCCAACGCCCTGTCCTTCCTGCACAATGCCCGCAAGGCGGGCCAGCCGGTGGTCAGCATTGTGGGCGATCACGCCACCAGTCACGCCCAATATGTCCAGGCGCCCCTGACCAGCGACATCATGGCGATCTGCGCCAGCGTGTCGGACTGGACGCACCAGACGCGCAATGCCCATCAGGCGGCGGCGGACGCCGCCCGCGCCGTGCAGGCGGCCCGCGCCGCGCCCGGCCAGATCGCCACGCTGGTGCTGCCTGCCGACTGCGCCTGGAACCAGGCCGCCGGACCCGCCGCGCCGCTGCCGGTGGCCGGGCCGCAGCCGGTGGACGATGCGGTGATCGCGCGGGTGGCCGCCGCCCTCAGGCGCGGCAAACGCACCCTGCTGCTGCTGCGCGGCGCCTGCCTGCAACGCGCCGGACTGGACGCGGCGGGCCGCATCGCGCGGGCGACGGGGGCGCGGCTGGCGCATGACTATTTCACCCCGCGCATCACCCGGGGCGCGGGCCTTCCCGCGATCGAGCGCATTCCCTATTTCGCGGAGGAGATCGTCAGCCATCTCGCCGGGCTGGAGCAGATCGTGCTGGTGGGCGCGCCGCCGCCTGTTACCTTCTTCGCCTATCCGGACAAGCCCAGCTGGGTGACGCCGCCGGGCTGCGAGTTGCTGACCCTGGCGGAACCGCAGGACGACGCCACCGCCGCGCTGATGGCGTTGGCCGATGCACTGGATGCGTCGGCGCCGGGCGCAAGCGTGGCGCGGGTGATCCCCGACCTGCCCGCCGACGGGCCGCTGACCAGCGATGCGATGGGCGGGGTGATCGCCCGGCTGATGCCGGAAGACGCCATCTGGTCGGACGACTCCCTCACCAGCGGGCCGGGGCTGCACCGCCATCTGGTCCGCGCCGCGCCGCATGACGCCCTCTTCCTGACCGGCGGGGCCATCGGCGACGCCGCGCCGATGGCGATGGGGGCCGCCCTGGCCGCGCCGCACCGCAAGGTGATCGCGGCATCGGGCGACGGGGCGGCGATGTATTCGTTGCAGGCGCTGTGGAGCCTGGCGCGCGAGCGGCTGGATGTCGTCACCATCATCTGCGCCAACCGCAGCTACAACATCCTCAACGTCGAGCTGTCGCGGGTGGGGGCGCTCAATCCCGGCCCCGGCACCCTGGCCATGCTGGACCTGCACGATCCGGTGCCCGATTGGGTCAAGCTGTCCGAAGGCATGGGGGTGGAAGCCTCCCGCGCTGAAACCGTGGCCCAGTTCGCCGCCCAGTTCGCCGATGCGATGGCGCGCCCGGGCCCGCGCCTGATCGAAGCGGTGCTCTAGGCGCGTATTTGCCGCCGCCGCATTTGCCCCTAAGCTTGCGGCAAACGAGCCGGGGGACGTCATGACATCCTGTCTTTCACGCCGTGGCCTGCTGGCCTCCTCGGCGGCGCTGCTGGCCACGCCCGCCGCCGCTTACATGCCGCAAGAAAGCGCGGACACGCCCAAGATCTGCATCGGTCCGATTGTCGAGACCGAGATGAATCCGCAAGGCATCCGCCGCTTCCGCCAGATCGGCCTGACCCATGTGATTCTCAACAATACCGGCTTTCCCTGGACCGCCGAGGCGCTGACCGCGCGGGTCAAGCTGCTGAAGGACAATGGCCTGACGGTGGGCGATATCGTGCTGCCCTATGTCGGCGCGGCGCGCGAAACCATGCGCGACATCATCCTGGCGCGTCCGGGGCGGCCGCAGGCCATTGAGATCGTCAAGAATGCGATCCGTGCGGCGGGCGCGGCGGGCATTCCGGTGGTGGAATACAATTTCTACGCCCATCGGCTGGAGGAGGGGTATTTCCACGCCCCCGACCCGTCGCGCGGCGGCGCGGTGGTGGAATCCTTCCATTACGACCGGGTGAGAGATCTGCCGCCGTTGCCCGAAACCGGCGCGCAGAAAGCCGATGTGCTGTGGGCCAATCTGGAATATTTCCTCAAAGCGGTGGTGCCGGTGGCCGAGGCGGCCAAGGTGCGCCTGTCGCTGCATCCCAACGATCCGCCGCCCGCCATCAGCCGCGGCTCGGCCCAGATCATGACCACCTTCGACGACTGGAAGCGGCTGATCGGCCTGGTGGATTCGCCCAGCAACGGCCTGACCTATGACTGCGGCGTCAGCCGCGAGATCGGCGAGGACCCGGTGGCGGTGGCGCGCTGGCTGGGCGAGCGCGACCGCATCCAGCATGTGCATTACCGCAATGTGATCGTGCGCCGCCCGCGCGAGGATTATACCGAGGTGTGGCCCGACAACGGCATGGTGGACATGCTGGCGGTGATGAAGGAGCTGGTGCGCCTGAAATACACCCGCATGATCCATCCCGAACATGCGCGCGGGCTGAATGTGCATGACGGCGTGACCGAAGTGCTGCGCGATCCGGCGGGCGAGCGCGGCAGCCGCCTGGCCGCCGACACCGATCCCAACCTGAACTCCTACGCGGCCTGGGCCTATCACGTCGCCTATACGCGGGCGATGCTCCAGGCCGCGCTGCTGCTGCGCTGACTGTTATTGCTTGGGCACGTGCAGGGCGACGATGGTCAGCCCCTCCGGGCCCATGCTGGCGAAGTAATGCGGCGTGCCGGCGGGAATCAGGAAATAACTGCCCTTGGCGACGGTATAGGGCGTCCCGCCCTCGATGCCGCTGCCCGACAGGTTGGTGGGATTGCGCCGGGTCTGGTCCTTCAGCGTGCCGCCGATGACGATGGTGCCGCTGCCGCCGGTGACGCTGATGAATTCGTCGGTGGCTTCGTGCAGCGAGGCGGGAGTGGGCTTGTCACGATGTTCCACCTGGGCGCGGTAAGGGCCGTTGGCGACCAGCATCTGCGGCGTCATGGTGGCGGCGGCGCGCCCGGCGGCCACGGCGGCGTCATATTCCTGCGGCGCGGCATAGAGCTTGGCCGTGGCCGGGGCAGCGGCCGTCTGCGCGGCGGCGGGCAGGGCGAGGGCGGCGCCGGTGACGGCATACAGAGCGGCGGCAAGCAGAAGGCGCATGGAATTCTCCCTTGGTGATGACGGCGGCGATGATGGTAGCCCCGGCCGGACTTGAACCGGCACATCCTTGCGGACAACGGATTTTAAGTCCGGTGCCATGTAAGCTAAGATACTGAATTATCTACATAAAGCAAAATCTAGTGTGCTAATTTCGACCCTTAATGTGCTAGCTCCAGCGTTTCCGCCGTTTTTCGAGCAGCGCTATTCGAAAAGGAACGCGAAATGGAGTGCGATTTGAAGCGCGAAATGAAGCGCGAAATGGAGTGCGGTAACTCTGCTCAGGGTCAGCGCGCATAAGTGTCAATCGATCGTTGGAACTGATGAAATGAATGCCGCGATATAATCCTGCGATATACCGTGCTCTGCCGCACCGTCGAGAACGTGTTGTCTATAGATGCGAGTGGGACGAAGCTCGGCGCGGATAGCGCTTTCGTCAGCAACGTAAGTCATGGCCTCGATTTCATCGCCACCAACGGTGACCGAGACCTGCTTTTCTTTATAGCCGAAGCCAAGCCCTTCAAACCTGTCGAGTACCGGCTTCTGATATCGCGACAAAGTAAATACGACGCCAATCACCTTGTCGTCTGCGTTTCCGGTCTCAAAGGCATCGCATTTGCCCGTGCCGTCCCTGCTTAGCTTATGGAATTTGAGGATATGGCCTGCGAGCGTAGCGATACCGCGGCTCGCTATTTGGCCGACTCGTTCAGCCAGTCGCGCGCCGCTCATGTTGGATCCATAAGCGAGATAGAAGATTTCTTTGGGCATGTTCGTTCCGGGCTTGGTTTGCTATATTCGCAGTAGGTAGAAGTCGATACGCGGCACTGCGTAGGGGCAATTGATGGCAACAAAAAAGACGAAAAAGAAAGCTACCGGCAAGTTCGTCACCGTCAGCAACAAAGGCTATGGCAATGCCCTAAAAGGGGTCCATATCTATTATGAAGGCAAAAGGCCGAAGGCACTCAAGGACGACGGCAGCCTGACCTGCGGCAAGCACATCCTTGA
>CALDFO010000374.1 GCA_937942205.1 uncultured Alphaproteobacteria bacterium | reverse complement strand
CCCGCCTCCAGCCATGAAATCTATCCCGCCGCCTTTTCCGGCCTGGACAGCGTGGAGCATACCGACGGCACCTCGCGGCGGGGCTATTCGCCGAAAGTCTCGCTGGGCCGGTCCTACAACGATGTCACGCGGATCATCAGCGCGTCGGGCATGACCATGTCGCCGACCATGGGCTGGAGCATCCGCGACCTTCTGGACAAGGAGCCGCAATTGCGTGCCGACCCGCGCCTGGAGCTGAATCCGCCCTGGCTCAAGCGGCAGATCACCGGCACGCCCAGCGGCCCGACCCCGGACCGGGCCGGGATCGCCAAAATGGTCATGGACCTGCACAAGGCGGAGGCGCGGATCGTCGCAGGCACCGATCAGCCGGAAGGTATGTATCTGCACGCCGAACTGGGCAGCTATGTCCGCTTCGGCATGACGCCCTATGACGCGCTGCGGGCCGCGACGGCGGTCCCGGCGCAATTTCTGGGGCTGGATGCGGGCGTGATCGCGCCGGGCAAGCTGGCGGATATCGTATTTGTCGAGGGCGACCCGCTGGAAGATATCGCCAGCGCCCATCGGGTCAGGCATGTCATCGCCAACGGGCGGCAGTTCAGCCTTGCGGATCTGCTGTCGGGGCGCGCCAAACAGGGCGCCTCCCCATTGCCGTCCTCCCGATAGGGCGGCCGCCGACGCGCGGCGCTTTACTTCAGCAGCGATTTCATCAGACCGCGCACCAGTTCGCGGCTGATGCTGCTGCCCGCCGTCCGCACCACGCTCTTGGTCACCGCGGTGGCGATGGAATCGGCCTTGCGCCCCCGCGTCGTGCCGGTGGCGCTGCGCAGGGCGGCATTGACCACCTGGCGGCCCGCCGCGCCGGCGGCGGTGACGGCGACCGTCTTGGCCACCGTGCCCCAGATGCTGCCGGCGGTGCTGGCGTTCTTCACCGGCGGCGTGCCCTGTTCCACCCGGCCCGCCAGAATCTCGAACGCCGATTCCCGGTTCACCGGCTCGTCATAGGCGCCGCCCACCGGGCTTTGCGCGATCACCTGCTGGCGCTGCTGCGGCGTCAGCGCGCCGACATAGGAGACGGCGGGCCGGATCAGGGTGCGCTCCACGATATTGGGCGTGCCCTTGGCGTCCAGCATGGAGACCAGCGCCTCGCCCACGCCCAGCTGGGTGATGGCGTCCTCGGTCTTGAAGGCCGGATTCTGGCGAAAGGTCTGGGCCGCGGCCTTCACCGCCTTCTGGTCCTGGGGCGTGAAGGCGCGCAGGGCGTGCTGCACGCGGTTGGACAACTGGCCCAGCACGGTGGGCGGAATGTCGGCCGGGTTCTGGGTGATGAAATAGACCCCCACCCCCTTGGAGCGGATCAGGCGCACAAGCTGCTCGATCTTCTCCAGCAGCACCTTGGGCGCGTCGTCGAACAAAAGATGCGCCTCGTCGAAGAAGAAGACCAGCTTGGGCTTTTCCATGTCGCCCACTTCCGGCAGTTCCTCGAACAGTTCGCTGAGCAGCCAGAGCATGAAGCTGGCATAGAGTTTGGGGGCCGCCATCAGTTCGCTGGACGCCAGAATATTGACCGCGCCCTGCCCGTTGGGGGCCAGCCGCATCAGGTCGGCGATGGCCAGGGCCGGTTCGCCGAACATATGCTTGCCGCCGCTACCGAGGCGGGCGCGACATTGCCATACTGGGCCGAATAGGTGGCCGCGTTCTGGGCGACATGGGTCAGCATGGCGCGCAGATCGTCCAGATCCAGCAGCAGCAGGCCTTCCTTGTCGGCCGCCGCGAACACCACATTCAGCACGCCTTCCTGGGTGTCGTTCAGTTGCAGCAGCCGCGCCAGCAGCAGCGGTCCCATCTCGGAAATGGTGGTGCGGACGGGATGGCCCTGGCGGCCGAACACATCCCAGAAGATGACCGGAAAGGCCTGATAGTCGAGGGCAAAGCCGATCTCCTGCGCGCGGGCCACCAGCGGCGGCCTGTCCGTTCCCGCCTGGGCCATGCCCGACAGGTCGCCCTTCACATCGGCGATGAAGACCGGCACGCCCGCCAGCGAAAAACCCTCTGCCAGCCCTTGCAGGGTCATGGTCTTGCCGGTGCCGGTGGCGCCCGCGATCAGGCCATGGCGATTGGCATATTTGAGCAGCAGCGTCTGGCCGCTGTCCGACTTGCCCAGAATGATGCCGTTATTGTCGAGGATCATGCGGGCCCTGCGCGAAAAGACTGCCCCGCCTGTGTACCAGCATTTCGTGGCATTGCGGAAGCAGCGCCCGCGCAAGCTGTCAGCCGGAAAACCCGTCGATCTCGGTCCGCGGCGCCATGGCGGGCTGGGCCCCCTGGCGGGTGACGGAAATCGCCGCCGCCCGCATCGCAAAGGCCACCGCCTGCGGCGGTGCGCAGCCCTCCGACAGGGCCACCGCGAACGCGCCGTTGAAGGCATCGCCCGCCGCCGTGGTGTCGGCCACCGCGACCTTGTGGGCCCCGATCAGAACGGGGGTGTCGTCCGCCAGCAGCACCGCGCCCTGGCCGCCCAGCTTCAGCACCACCCCGCGCGGCCCCAATGCCTTGAGCCTGCGCGCCGCCGCCACCGGATCGCCCAGCGACGTCACGCCCAGCAGCAGGCAGGCCTCGCTTTCGTTAGGCGTCAGCCAGTCCACCAGCGCCAGCAACTCCGGCGGCAGCGCCCGCGCGGGCGCGGGATCGAGGATAAAGACCGCGCCTTGCGCCCGCGCCAGCCGGGCCACCGCGATCACGCCATCCAGCGGCGTTTCCAGTTGCGCCAGCACGAAACGCGCCCCGTCAAAGGCCTTGGGATCGATCGCGGCGGCGTCCAGCGCGTCATTGGCGCCGGGCGCGACCACGATCATGTTGTTGCCGCCACCCGACATGATGACGGCGACGCCGGAGGCGCCGTCCACGGTCCCCAGCCAGCGTGTATCCACGCCGTTCTGCGCCAACCCCTCGCGCAGGCGGGTGCCAAAGGAATCGGCGCCGACCCGGCCCAGGAAGGCCACCGTGCCCGGCTGACGCGCCGCGCGCGCCGCGGCCACCGCCTGGTTGCCGCCTTTGCCGCCCGGGAAACTCTGGAACGCACCGCCCAGCAGGGTCTCGCCCGGGCCCGGCAGCCGGTCCGCGAACGCCACCAGATCCATGTTGGCGCTGCCGATGACCAGGATCGCGCTCATGTATAGAGCGGGGCGATGGCGATCAGGCCCAGCCCGACCAGGAACAGCGCGAACATCAGCGCCAGAAGCTGGCGCGCGCTGACCGGCGCGCCCGCGAACTCCCGCCAGACGAACACGCCCCACACCGCCGACACCATGGTCGCGCCCTGGCCGATGGCATAGGACACGGCGGGACCGACGAAATTGGTGGTCGCCGCCACCAGCGAGAAGGTCATGCCCAGGCCCCAGATCGCGCCGCCCACCACGCCCGCCAGATGCGTTTTCATCGGCGCGGCGCGATATTGGGTGAAATCGCAAGGCGGATCGGCGGTCACCGGGCGGCGCATCAGCCAGGTGTTGAACAGGAAGGACGACAGGAACCCCCCCGCCGAGAAGACGACGGACACCGCATAAGGTCCCAGCCCGCCCGCGCCCTGCATGGACTTGGCGACCAGCGGATAGAAGACGCCGATCAGCAGGCCGCAGGCGATGGCGATCTTGAGGCCGCGCGCGACATTGGCGCTGCCGTCGCTGCCGCGGGCGCGATAGGCCAGCGCGTCGACGATGATCGCCGCCAGCACCAGCGCCACCCCGGCGAACAGCAGCAGGGGATTGGCGGCGGGGGCGATGACATAATTCAGCAGCACGCCCACGATCAGGGCGATGCCGATGCCGACCGGAAAAGCCACCGCCAGGCCCGCGATCGAGATCGCCGCCACCAGCAGCAGATTGCCGATATTGAAGACCGTACCCCCCGCCAGGGCATAGAAAATGCTGGCGGCATCGGCCTGGCGCAGATTCTCGATCATGCCGCCCGGCCCGCCGGTCGATCCCATGGTCAGGCCCAGCACCAGGCTGGCCAGAAGGACGCCCCCGACATAATCCCAATAGAAAAGCTGGAACGGCCATCCGGGCGTCAGCTTCATCATGTTGGCCCACGATCCCCAGCAGATCATGGTGATCAGCATCATCGCCAGCGCGACGACATACCCGTCCGGTTGAAACATGCCCCACCCCTGTTATCGGCCGCCAACCTCTCACAGCCCCGACAAGGCAGCAACATTCTCGCAAATGCGAAAGC
>CALDFO010000373.1 GCA_937942205.1 uncultured Alphaproteobacteria bacterium | reverse complement strand
CTCTTTCCCTACACGACGCTCTTCCGATCTATATGCTCCACGCCGGGATCGCCGACCGTGCCCTCCTCCACCACCAGCAGCGGCATCGCCCGGTCCTTGAGGCCCTCGGCGATCAGCTTGCCCACCCGGCCATAGCCCACCAGCACGGCATGGCCGGCGAGCTGGGTGGGGCGCAGCGGCTGGCGGGTGACATGCTCGGGCTCGCCCTTCTCGTCCAGCGGCTCGTCCTTCAGGATGCGGTCGAGATAGCTGAAGATCAGCGGGTTGAGCATGATCGAGACGATGGCGGCGGCCAGGATCAGGTCGCGGCCCTGCTCCGGCAGCAGCTTCAGCGAGATGCCCAGCGCCACCAGGATGAAGGAGAATTCGCCGATCTGGGCCAGGCTGGCCGAAATGGTCAGGGCGGTGCCGTGGCTGTGGCGGAACAGCCGCACGATGGCATAGGCGCCGACCGACTTGCCCACCAGCACGATCAGGATGGTGGCCAGCAGCGGCGCCCAGTCCTCCAGCAGGATGCGGGGGTTGAACAACATGCCCACCGAGACGAAGAACAGCACCGCGAAGGCGTCGCGCAGCGGCAGGGTTTCGTGCGCGGCGCGCTGGCTGAGTTCGGATTCCGACAGGATCATGCCGGCGAAGAAGGCGCCCAGGGCGAAAGACACGTCGAACAGCACCACCGCGCCATAGGCGAAGCCCAATGCGATCGCCAGCACCGCCAGGCGGAACAGTTCGCGGCTGCCGGTATGGGCGACATAATGCAGAACCCAGGGGATCACCCGGCGGCCCACCACCAGCATCAGCACCACAAAGGCGCCCAGCTTGCCCATGGTCAGCACCAGGGAAGAGACGACGGCGCCCGCGCTGCCCCCCGCCTCGCCGTTGAGGATCGCGGCCATGGGCGGCAGCAGCACCAGCGCCAGCACCATGGCGATGTCTTCCACGATCAGCCAGCCCACCGCGATCCGGCCCCGCTCGGTCTCGATCAGCCGCCGTTCCTGCATCGCGCGCAGCAGCACCACGGTGGAGGCCACCGACAGCGACAGGCCGAAGATCAGACCCGCGCCCAGATTCCAGCCCATCAGATGCGACAGCCCCATGCCCAGGATGGTGGCGATGGCGATCTGAGCCACCGCGCCGGGAATGGCGATGGCCTTCACCGACAACAGGTCGCGCAGCGAAAAATGCAGGCCGACGCCGAACATCAGCAGGATGACGCCGATCTCGGCCAGTTGCAGCGCCAGATGGGTGTCGGCGACGAATCCGGGGGTGAACGGCCCCGCCGCGACGCCTGCCAGCAGATAGCCGACCAGCGGCGGCAGGCGGAAACGCTGGGCGACGGCCCCGAAGACAAAGGCCAGGCCCAGGCCGCCCGCGATGACGGCAATTAACGGTGAAACATCATGCATGGCGCCAGTATAGGCACCATGATCCCACGCGCTACCCAAGATCGCGCGACGGACGGAAAAATCAACCCGCCAGCTTGGTGATCAGCGCGTCGGACAGTTCATAGTTGCCATAGACGTTCTGGACATCGTCATGATCGTCCAGCACCTCGATCAGCTTCATCAGGGTTTCGCCCTGCTCGTCCGGCACCGCCACGCCGGTCTGCGGACGCCAGACGATGGCGGCGGACTGGGGCGCGCCCAGCCGGGCTTCCAGCGCGTCACGCACGGCGGCGAAATCCTCCATGCCGGTGAGGAATTCATGGCCCTCGGGCGTGGAGACGCACTCGTTGGCGCCGGTTTCCAGCGCCGCCTCCAGCATGGCGTCCTCGCCGCCCTTGTCGGCGGGATAGGTGATGACGCCGACATGGTCGAACAGGAAGCTGACCGAACCGGTCTCGGCCATCGCCCCGCCATATTTGGAGAAGGCGGCGCGGACATCGGCGCTGGTGCGGTTGCGGTTGTCGGTCATGGCCTCGACGATCAGGGCGACGCCGCCGGGGCCGCGGCCCTCATAGCGGATTTCGTCGTAATGCTCGCCCGCGCCGCCCACCGCCTTCTGGATGGCGCGCTCGATATTGTCCTTGGGCATGGACTCGGCCTTGGCGGCGATGATCGCGGTGCGCAGGCGGGGATTGTGGGCCGGATCGGGCAGGCCCGACTTGGCGGCGACGGTGATCTCGCGGCTGAGCTTGGCGAAGAGTTTGGAGCGTTCCTTGTCCTGCTTGCCCTTGCGGAACATGATGTTCTTGAACTGACTGTGACCGGCCATCTGCGTTCTTTCCTGCGGGCGCCGGTCAGATACAGCCCCGCGCCCCCTTTTTTCAAGCCCACCGCCCCGGTTGCCGCCGCCCGGAATCCGTCTAGGATTTGGCCAAACAGAACGGCCAGCGCATGGCGCGTGCCCGGGCGGCCACCGCCCAGACCTCCGCCAAGCCGCGACGCTCGAGGGGGCAGATCCCAAGGGGCAAATCCCAAGGGAAAGCCAGGGGACACAAAGGGGGAAGCAG
>CALDFO010000372.1 GCA_937942205.1 uncultured Alphaproteobacteria bacterium | reverse complement strand
CCCCGCCTGCAGCAATTCGCGCGGCGCGCTGGCGCTGATCCGTGAAACCGGCGCGCAGCCGCAGGTGATCGAATATCTCAAGACGCCGCCCGCCCGCGACGTGCTGGTGACACTGCTGCGACAGATGGGCACCACCGCCCGCGCCCTGATGCGGGAAAAGGAAGCGCCGTTCCGCGAACTGGGGCTGGATGATCCGGCGCTGACCGAGGATGCGCTGGTGGACGCCATGATCGCCAACCCGGTCCTGATCAACCGGCCCATCGTGGTGACGCCGCTGGGGGTCCGGCTGTGCCGCCCGCCTGAACGGGTGCTGGATATTCTGCCGGTCGCTGCCAACCCTTCCGCCGAACCCCGATCTTAACCAAGACGGCAACCTGTCCTTGCAGCGGGTCAGGGACAGGCGCATCCTGCCCCCATTCGCGTCGGTTTGCCCACGACACGTTCAGGCTGAAAAGTTTGACTGGAGAGTTGTGATGAAACCGCGCGCCATCCTTGCGATCGCCGTTTTTTGTCTTGTCATGCCCGGCCTCGCCATGGCGCAGGACGTCATCTATGCCGCCCAGGACGATGCGCCGCCGGACGCCCCGGCGGTCAGCGAGGCGGCGCTGGACGCCAACTTCTTCGACGGCGGCGTGGGCGGCGGGCCGGACCTGACGGGCAACGGCGGGATGATCCAGATCCTTCAGCTTCAGCCTTCGGGCGGCGGGGCCATCGCCGGTTCTGCCGCCGTCAGCCGTTTCAGCGCCGCCTCGGCCGCGGCCGGACGGTAGGCGGCGCCGGGAGACGGACGGTCTCGGATATCCGTACACGGATGGTATCGATCCGGCTTGGACCGCATTCGCTCGTCAGAGCGACTCGTGATCGGCCTCGTTCAGCGGCGCATTGCCCTTCTTGACCCGCGCCACGCGGCGCGCGCCCTGCCATACTTCCACATCGTGGGTGAGGCAGGCGTGCTCGGCCGCCGCAAGCGCGGCCAGATCGTCGCTGCCCTGGAAATCGCGCGCCATCACGGCGGTATTTCGAGGGTCTAGAAACTTCAGACGATAATTCTGCATAAGACATCTCCTTCTCGAACGAGCGGGAGCACAGACAATTGCGATTTGTCTCGAATGTCTCTCAGGCGTCGACGCCCAACACTTGTCTGTCGACGATGACGGCAGCATACGCCGGCAGGCGTCTTTTCTCAACGGCGCAACCAATATTTCACAATCCCGGGTGGTTTTGCCGGCGCTGCGATTCCCTCAACCCGAACAGATGCTAAGGCGCTTTGGTACGGATGGAGCGGACGATTCGGACAAATTTTTCATGCGCCGTGATCGAAGGCGATGCGTCGCGAACGCTTGTGGACGCAATGGCGCCAATATCAGCCGAGCAGAAATCCGTGCAGCACGATATCGGTGCTGAAATGCGCCAGCATGGCGCGTTCCAAACCATTGTCGCGATATAGGACACCGAAAACCAATCCGGGAATACCGTTCAGCACCAGCGCCCGCGCCACGAGTTCCGGCGTCAGCGGCATGATCGCGGCGGTGGCCGGCAGATGGCCAAGACCAAACACCAATGCGACCAGGATGTTGGCTGCCCAGAAGACACCGTTTGGCAATGTCCTGTCCGCATTGCCACGCACCAGCCGCGTCAGGGTGCCCAGGCTCAACGCCAGCAACGACAGCAGCCCCAGCCGCATCAGGATTTCCTCGGCGATGCCGCCATAGAAACTGGCCAGAAAGCCTTGCCAGGCCAGCGGGCCCAGCCCGGCCGTGTCGGCGCGGGCGCTCAGTTCGGCGACGGACCCGAATTGCCGGAAACCCCAATGGTCCAGCGCCGCCAGCGCCAGGCCGATCACCACGCCGATGACCACGCAGGACAGCAGCAGCCGGGGCGCCTGTGGCGGCCAGGGTTGTTTCAGCACCAGCATGGCGATCAGCGGCGCGCCCAATCCCAGCTTCCAGGCCGCCCACTGGCCCGCGAAGACGGCCACACCCAGAAGCCCGATGCTCTGCGCGACCGAGAGCACCAGCAGAACGGGAACCGACAGATGGGTTCTTGCGGACGCCGCCTGCAAACCGACGTCCAGCAAGGCGGCGATGTAAGGCACGGCCAGGACGCACGCGGCAGCGCCCATTGCCCAAAGGGCAAGGGCGCTGCGCAGGAAAAGCGCGCGTCTGGAACGGTCCATGGCTGGTCTATGGGCCGGTGATCAGCTTCAGATCGATCGCGTCGGCCATCGCCTGATAGCCCGCATCGTTGGGATGCAGCTTGTCGCTCAGATTGTAGCGGGCGTCGAAGGCCAGCGGATTGGCCTTGTCGGCGGTGGCGGCGGCGAAATCCACCGTGCCGTCGAACGCGCCGGAGGTGAGGATCCAGCGGTTCACCGCCTGGCGCACCTGTTCGCCTTCGGGCGCGGCATAGGCCGCGCCCTGATACGGCGTCAGGGTCGCGCCGATCACCTTGATGCCATGCGCATGGGCGCGCTCGATGATCTGGCGATAGCCCGCGATCAGCGCCTCCGCCGTCACCGCCTCGCGTGGTCCCAGGGTGGTGAAACCGCGTCCGATATCGTTGATGCCCTCCAGCACGATCAGCGCCTTGACGCCCGGCACCGCCAGCACGTCGCGGTCGAAGCGGGCCAGGGCGCTGGCCCCGGTGCCATAGCGCAGCACCCGGTTGCCGCCGATGCCCGCATTGACCACCGCCCATTTGCGGCCCGCCGCGGTGGCATTCAGGCGCTCGGCCAGCCGGTCGGGCCAGCCGCGGAAGGCGTTGTTGGTGGACTGGGCGCCCTCGGTGATGGAATCGCCCAGCGTCACCACCACATTGCTGGCGGTCACCGGATCCACCTCCACC
>CALDFO010000371.1 GCA_937942205.1 uncultured Alphaproteobacteria bacterium | reverse complement strand
GGTCAGCGCCGCCACCGGCCAGAAGAAAAACGCCGCCAGAAGTACTGCGCCCCGCAGCCGCCCGTATGACATGTCGCCCTGCCCCTTGATACAACCAAGGCGTGTATTCTTATTGGAAACAACCTTCTTAAAGGTTAATGTCGGCGGGCCGCCGGAAAAGGCTGGAGTAGACTGGGAAAACATACCGACACTAACCCAAAATGGGGGAGTCGAGCATGAGCAATGTCCAGGTGATCCTGGCCGAGGACGAAACCCAGCTGCGCCAGATGATCGGCGAGCGCCTGACGGCGCGCGGCCACAAGGTGCTGCAGGCCGCCGACGGTGAGGAGGCCCTGGCGCTGGTCCGGGCCCATCCGGGCGTCGCTCTTCTGTTGTCGGATGTGCTGATGCCCCGCAAGAACGGCTATGACCTGGTCGAGGCGGCGCTGAAGCTGCGCCCCGAACTCAAGGTCCTGATGATGACGGCCTATGCCGCCGACCATCCCCCGCCCGCCGCCCTGGCGGCGCGGGAAATCCGCACCCTGGTCAAGCCGTTCGATCCCGAGCGCATGACGGCGCTGGTGGAGGACATGCTGTCCCGGCCCTGACGCCCCGCGCGGCGTTCAGTCCAGGCCCGCCCGGCCGCGCCCCTGCTTGACGCGGGCGCGGTGCTTCTTGCCGTCCAACCGCTTGCGCTTGCTGGATTTGGGCACCTTGGTGGCGCGGCGCACGGCCACCGGCGTGGCGGCCCGGCGCACGATCTCCACCAGCCGGGCGCGGGCGTCTTCCCGGTTGCGCTCCTGTTCGCGGAACCGCTGGGCGGTGATCACCAGCACGCCGCCCTGGGTCAGCCGCCCGCCGCGCAGCAGCGCCTCGCGCGCGATGTCGGTCAGGCACAGCGCGGTCAGCACATTGAAGCGCAACTGCACCGCGCTGGACACCTTGTTGACATTCTGGCCGCCGGGGCCGGAGCTGCGGATGAACTGCTCCTCCAGGTCCTTTTCGGGAATGGTGATGCGGTGGGTGACGAACAGGCCGGTCATGTCGGAAAGATGCGGTTTGGGCGGCGGGCGAGTATAACCCGGTCATGACGATTTCCGGTTTTTCCGAAGAACGGCTGGCGCGGATTCCGCGCTTTCTGGAAGGCCAGGTGGCGGCGGGGGCCCTGCCCGGAGCCCAGACCCTGATCTGGCGGCGCGGCGCGCTGGCCCATCACAGCCTGGTGGGGTCCATGGACCTGGCGCGGGGGACGCCGATGCGGGACGACGGTATTTTCCGCATCTATTCCATGACCAAGCCGGTCACCAGCGTGGCGCTGCTGATGCTGCTGGAGGACGGCCGGGTGGCGCTGGACGATCCGGTCGCCAAGTTCATTCCCGCCTTCGCCGGCCTGAAAGTGACGGGTGGGGCCGCGCCGGGCCGTCCCATGACGGTGCTGGACCTGGCGCGCCATACCGCCGGGCTGACCTATGGCTTTCACAACCGCACACCGCTGGACGCCCAGTACCGCGCCCAGCGGATCGGCGAATTCGACACCCCCGGCGGGCTGGAGGCGATGATCGCCCAACTGGCGCGGCTGCCGCTGGAATTCTCGCCCGGCCGGGCCTGGATCTATTCGGTGGCCACCGATGTGCTGGGCTATTTGATTCAGGTCATATCCGGCCAGTCTTATGCGGATTTCATACGCGGGCGGATACTGACCCCGTTGCGGATGACCGATACCGATTTCCTGGTGCCCGAGGCCAAGCGCGCGCGGTTCGCCGCCTGCTACGCCCTCAAGGACGGCCGGCTGGAGCTGTTCGACGATGCGCGAGACTCGCCCTGGTTCTCACCCCCCAAGCTGGAATCAGGCGGCGGCGGGCTGGTGGGCACGGCCCAGGATTATCTGCGCTTCGCCCGCATGTTGCTGAACGAAGGCGAACTGGACGGCGCGCGGCTGCTGTCGCCCAAGACGGTGCGTCTGATGACCGCCAACCATCTGCCGGACGGCCGCGAGATCGCGCAACTGACGCCCACCGCCGATGCCTTCAATGAAAGCGGCTATCGCGGCATCGGTTTCGGGCTGGGGGTGGCGGTGACGCTGGACCCGGCGCGGACGGGCATTCCGGGCACGGCGGGCGAATATGCCTGGGGCGGCATGGCCTCCACCGCCTTCTTTGTCGATCCCGCCGAGGAGATGGCCGTGATATTCATGACCCAGGTCATCGCCGACACCGCCCGGCGGGTGCGGCTGCGCCGCGATCTGCGGACGCTGATCTATGGCGCGATGACGGAGACCTATGTGAAAGGGCGCGCATGATCGAGGAACTGCTGCTGGACCGCTGGAGCGGACCGTTCGA
>CALDFO010000370.1 GCA_937942205.1 uncultured Alphaproteobacteria bacterium | reverse complement strand
TCGCCGCCGCCCCCCGCGTCTTTCTGATTCCGGGATTGCTCCTGGCCCTGGTGCTGGCCGTCGCGCCGCCCGCCGCCGCCCAGCCGCGCCGCGTGCCCGACGAAGCGGGCGCCCGCGTCCTCAACATCGCCACCCGCGGTGGTCCCGTCAGCCAGCGCCTGGTGCTGTCGCAGGACAAGGCCGCCGTGGTGCAGCTCGATACCGATGCCCGCGATGTGCTGGTGTCCAATCCCGACCTGGTGGACGCGGTGGTGCGCACGCCGCGCCGCATCTTCCTTCTGGCCACCAAGGTGGGCCAGACCAACGCCTTCTTCTTCGACGGCGAAGGCCGCCAGATCCTGTCGCTGGATATCCGCGTCGAGCGCGACGTGGTCGACCTGTCGTCCCTGATGAAGGCCAGCCTGCCCAATTCCGCCATCAAGGTGCAGTCCATCAACGACAATGTGGTGCTGACCGGCTCGGTCTCCAGCGCGCTGGAATCCAGCCGCGCCGCCGACCTGGCCGCCCGTTTCGCCGGTGACCCCAAAAAGGTCATCAACATGCTGAACGTGGCCAGCGGCCAGCAGGTGATGCTCAAGGTCCGCATTGCCGAGATGAACCGCAACGTCGCCAAGCAGTTCGGCATCGACCTGGCCGCCGCCAAGATCGTGGGCGGCTCCACCCCGATCGGCGCCTCCACCTCCAACCAGTTCGGCCTGGTGGGCAAGGCGCTGGCCGACCTGTCGGGCGTGGCCGCCGGCCAGGTCTGTAACGGCGCCACCAGCACCGCCGGCAATCCCTTCGGCGCGCTGGCCGTCACCGGCGGCACCTGCATGATCAACAACAATGTCCAGGGTCAGTTGCGGGCGCTGGAAAAGGTCGGCCTGGTGCATATGCTGGCCGAGCCCAACCTCACCGCCGTCAGCGGCGAAACCGCCAAGTTCCTGGCGGGCGGCGAATTCCCGGTTCCGGCCAGCCGCGACCGCGACGGCAATGTCAGCGTGATCTTCAAGCAGTTCGGCGTCGGCCTGTCCTTCACCCCGGTGGTGCTGGCGCCCGGCCGCATCTCGCTGCAACTGTCCAGCGAGGTCAGCGAACTGACCAACACCGGCTCTTTCACCCTGAGCGGCACCACCGGCTCCAGCGGCCTGACCATTCCGGCCCTGTCGGTGCGGCGCACCGAAACCACCGTGGAGCTGCCCTCGGGCGGCAGCTTCGCCGTCGCGGGCCTGATGCAGAACAACACCAAGCAGGTGATCCAGGGCTTCCCCGGCGCCAAGGATCTGCCGGTGCTGGGGGCGCTGTTCCGCAGCCGCGACTTCCAGAATGACGAGACCGAGCTGGTGGTCCTGATCAGCGCCTATCTGGTCGAGCCCAACGCGGAAAGCGCCTTCAGTTCGCCGACCGACGGCTTCCTGGCGCCCAGCGATCCCGAAACCCTGCTGCTGGGCCGCCTCAACGCGGTCTACCGGAAGGAAACCAAGCCGGTGGCGCCGCAAAGCGCCGCGCCCATCGGCTTTGTGGTGCGATAGGAGGCCCCGATGAAGACCGCCACCGAGAATTTCCTGCGGATCGCCTGTCT
>CALDFO010000369.1 GCA_937942205.1 uncultured Alphaproteobacteria bacterium | reverse complement strand
CGCGCAGGCGGCGGGCGCGGCCGGGCTGCTGATCGCCAGCCTGCTGGCCTTTGGTGTCGGCGTCGTGGCCTGCGGGGCGCATGTGCGCGCCACCGGCAATGCCGATCCGTCGGAATGCGTGATCGATGAGCTGGCTGGGCAATGGCTGGCCTGTGCCGGGGTCGCCTTCGGAACCCTGTCCCTGCCCGCCTTTCTCCTGGCTTTCCTGCTGTTCCGGCTGTTCGATATCTGGAAGCCCTGGCCGGTATCCTGGGCCGACACACAGTTGGAGGGCGGATTGGGTGTGATGGCCGATGACATGATCGCGGGCCTGATGGCGGGTGTGCTGGCGGGCGCGGCGCACCCCGCAGACCTGTTCCATGTTTTCTGAGGCGGTGCTCGTCCGCGCGGACGCGATGCTGACGGCGCTGCGGAGTCAGGGCCGGATGCTGGCCACCGCCGAAAGCTGCACCGGCGGGTTGATCGCGGCGCTGTTCACCGAGATCGCCGGATCGTCGGACGTATTCGAGCGCGGCTTCGTCACCTATTCCAACACCGCCAAGATGCAGATGCTGGGCGTGCCGCGCGACATGCTGGACGCGCATGGCGCGGTGTCGGAACAGGTGGCGGCGGCGATGGCGCAAGGGGCGCTGGCCCATTCCCAGGCGCAGCTTGCGGTGGCGGTGACCGGTATTGCCGGGCCGGGCGGCGGCAGCGCGGACAAGCCGGTTGGGCTTGTCTATATCGCCGCGATGCGCGCGGGAGGTGCGCCGGCCGTGCAGCGCCACCTGTTCGGCGATATCGGACGCGGCGCGGTGCGGCTGAAGACCGTGGATGCGGCGCTGGAACTGCTGCGTCCGTTGATCGGCGCATAGCGCCTCATCCCGCGCGGCGGGAATCCGGTTCTGACGCAAGCACACGCGTCCTGAACGTTTCCATGTCGATATTGCCGCCGCTCAGGACCACGCCGATCCGTTCCCCGGCGGTGCGCGCGCGGTGCTTCAGCGCGGCGGCCAGCCCCAGGGCACCGGCGCCTTCGCTCAGATTGTGCGTATCGGTCCAGTAGGCGCGGATCGCGGCGGCGATTTCGTCGTCTTCAACGGTCACGATATCGGCCGCGCCCGCCCGGATAATGTCGAATGCGGCGGGATCGGGCATCCGTGTCGCAACGCCGTCGGCAAAGGTGTTTGCGTCCGGCGTGGAAACGGTCCGGCCGGCTTGGAACGACCGGGCATAGGACGGCGCGCCCGCCGCCTGCACGCCGATGATGTCCGTCGAACGCCCAAGCAGATCGCGCGCCAGGATGCAGCCGCATATCCCCGACCCCAGACCGATGGGAACATGGAGCCGCTTGAGACCGGGTTCGGCGGTGAACAGTTCCAGGGCATAGGTGGCGACGCCCAGAACGAGATCGCGGTGGAATGACGGCACCATTTCGAGCCCGTGGGCCTCGGCGATACGGCCCGCTTCCTCCCGCGCCGCATCGAAATCCCGGCCATGCTCGATCAGATCGGCCCCTAGGGCCCGCATCGCGTCATTCTTCTCGGGATTGTTCCCCAGCGGGACGACGATGGTGACAGGAAGGCCGTAGCGCCTGCCGGCCAGGGCGATGCTCTGGCCGTGATTGCCACGGGTCGCGGCAATCAGGCCTTTGACGTGTGGCCGCTCGCGGCGGACGCGCTCCACATAGGTCAGTCCGCCGCGAACCTTGAAAGCCCCGGTCGGCAGATGGTTTTCGTGCTTGACGACCACCGGACGTCCCAGACGGGCCGACAGGAGCGGCCATTCATGCTGGGGCGTCGGCGCGATGACTTGTCCGATCGTATTCCGCGCTTCGTGCAATTCCTGGAGCGTAAACATTCCCGTCGCCGGTCCCATTTATCGGCTGCCGGCCATCCATTCGTCATGGGCGATCTGCTGCAGGGCTTTGGTCTGCGGCTTGGAGAAGCCCATATCGTCGGCCACGGTTTCGTTTTCGCCCAGCGACAGCGGGTCTTTCCCCGTCACTTTGGCGAAGACCAGCAGCGCCTCCAGGTAATAGCCGTAGACGCTGGCGTGGTAGTGATCGTGCGTCCACAGGCTGACCTTGCCCGGCGCGATGCCGTCATAGGGATTGTCGTCGGCAAAGCCCGCCGCGAAGGCCCGGTTCCAGGCCAGCCCCACCGGCACCACGCCGGTCGCGCTTGCGGCCTTGGCCGCCTGGGCATATCCGGCGGCGACATCCTCGCCCATCCGGGTGATGGGCTTGCCATGCCAGGGCTTGCCGTCGGGATAAGTCAGGTCGGCGCGGCTCCAGGTGGACGTCAACCAGATATCGGTGCGCGGATTTTGCGCGCGGAACATGTCGCTGATCGTCTTGGCCGACGATATCAGCAGCGCGGGGTTACCGGGATTGGCCTGATCCATGGTGGAATAACCGTGCATCACCACCACATCCCAGGGCTTGTCGATCAGGGCGCGCTTTTCGGCGTAATGAAAATCCAGACCCTTGCCGCCCACCGTCTCCACATGCACATCGTAGAACAGCCCGGCCTGCGCGGTGAAAGCCTTGAAGATGGCGGGCACCCCGCCCACGGTCTTGCCCTTGGCGTCGGGACCGTTGAGGTCGGTGATCGTCTCGGCCTTGTAGCGATGGGCGGGCGAGCCCGCGCCGAAGGTAAAGCTGTTGCCCACGAACAGGATGGTGCGCGGCGCCTGTTGCGCCGCCGCCGGATAGGCCAGCAGCGCCAGCAGCGCCGCCATGACCAGTTTCTTCATGCCGCTTTCCCCTCTTCCTGCAAGGTTTTCGCCCGCGCCTCGAAGGCGTCGGCCATTTTCAGCATCACTTTTTCAAAGGCGCTGCCCGCCAGGCTGTGCAGCAGCCGGCTGCGGAACTCGAACAGGATCGAGAACTCCACCTCGCAGCCTTCGGCATGGGGTGTGAAGCGCCAATGGTTTTCCAGCTGTTTGAATGGCCCCCCGATCTTCGAATCAGAAATCTGCACCACATCGATCCGCCGCGCCTCCGGATCGAGCCGCACATCGCTGGTATAGCGTTCGCGCAACGCGCCATAGCCCACCGCCATTTCGGCGGTCATGTGGTTTTCGTCCCGCGACAGCACGCGCAGCGCCACCACCCAGGGCAGGAACTGGGGATATTTCTCCACATCCGACACCACCGCATACATCAGCGCCGCCGGATAGGGGACGATGCGGGTCTCGCGGTGCGAGATCATCCGAACTGGGCGGCGCGGTTCTTCTTCATTTCCGCGAAGTCGCTGTCGGCATGATAGGAGGAGCGGGTGAGCGGCGAGGCCGACACCATCAGGAAACCCTTGGCGCGGGCGATGCTTTCCAGGCCGGCGAATTCCTCCGGCGTCCAGAACCGGTCCAGCCGGGCGTGTTTCCTGGTGGGCTGGAGGTACTGGCCGATGGTGAGGAAATCCACCTTGGCGGCGCGCAGGTCGTCCATCACCTGCATGATCTCTTCGCGCGTCTCGCCCAGGCCGACCATCAGGCCCGACTTGGTGAAGCCTTCGGGATAGAGTTCCTTGGCGCGCTCCAGCAGCCGCAGGCTGACGTAATAGCGCGCCCCCGGCCGGATGGTCAGATAGAGGCGCGGCACGGTTTCCAGATTGTGGTTGAAGACTTCGGGCCTGGCGGCCATCACCGTCTCGATCGCGCCGTCCTTGCGCAGGAAGTCGGGGGTCAGCACCTCCACCGTGGTGCCGGGGCTTTCCTGATGCACCGCGTTGATGGTGCGGGCGAAGTGTTCCGCCCCGCCGTCCGCCAGATCGTCGCGGTCCACCGAGGTGATGACGACATGGGCCAGGCCCAGGGTCTTGACCGTTGCGGCGACGCGCTCCGGTTCGTCGGTGTCCAGCGCGTCGGGCAGGCCGGTGCGGACATTGCAGAAGGCGCAGGCGCGGGTGCAGGTGCCGCCCATGATCATCATGGTGGCGTGGCGCTTGCTCCAGCACTCGCCGATATTGGGACAGGCGGCCTCCTCGCAGACGGTGTGCAGCTTGCCGGCGCGGACGATGTCGCGGGTGGCGGCATATTCGCGCGACACCGGCGCCTTGACGCGAATCCAGTCCGGCTTGCGTTGAATGGCATTGTCAGGCCGGTGCGCCTTTTCGGGGTGGCGCAGGGCGCGATCCAGGGTGTTGATGACGGTGGTCATGGCCGAGATATAGCCGCTGGCTCTTGCGAAATCACCAAGCCCGCGCCGCGTATCTGCCTTGCGATCTAGGAATAATGTCCTTTTTGAACTCTGCGCCGCCTCCGCGCGTTGCTGTTGCACGGCCAAACCCGACCTGGAGGCTTCCCATGACCACCCGTGCCCGCCGCCGCGCCGTCCGCGCAGTGGAGAAAGTCCACCATCCCGTCCCGCGCGGCTCGCTGCGGGGCACACTGCTGCGCGCCGCGGCCAGTCCCGCCGCCAAGGCCGCCTATATCACCATCGGCACGGTGGGCCTGACCGCGCTGGCGGTGGCGCTGATCGGTCCCAAGCGGATCGAGCGCGAGGTCATCAAGCCGCTGCGCGGCGCCATCGAACCCCAGGCCGAAAGGGCCGAAAAGCTGGCCGAAAAACTGTGGGCCGATTCACGACATCTGCGTGACCAGATCGCCGGGATGTTCCGCGACGCCACGCCGACGGGGCGCGAAAAGCTGGTCCGCAATTTCCAAAGCTGGATCGGGCATTTCCGCGCCACATGACCGCCACATGATGTAAGCATTCTTTCCGGAACGCTTCGCCAGAAAGCCCGGGAAAGTTTGCATGTCTGACGCCGCAGTGACAGCCGCAGTGACACGGGTGCCGTTCGACCCGCAATCCATGCAACGCTCCCTGTTTCAGGCGCTCCTGGACGCGAAGGCCGAATTCGGCGGCGATACGCCCGCGCTGGTGGATGGCGACGAACGCACCCTCACCTACGACCAGATCCTGCGCGCCAGCTTCGCGCTGGGTTCGGCGCTGAAATCGGGCACGCGCAAGGGTGACTGTGTGGGCGTGATGTTGCCGACCGGCGCGGCCGCGGCCCTGACCGTCTTTGCCCTGTCGGCATTCGGCCGCGTGCCCACCATGCTGAATTTCACCAGCGGCGCGGCGGGCCTGAAAAGCGCGCTGGCCACGGCGCAGGTCCGGCGCATCGTCACCGCCCGCCGCCTGGTCGAGGTCGCCAAGCTGGAAGACACCATCGCGGCGCTGGCCGATTCCGGGGGGGATTTCGAGATCGTCTATCTGGAGGATGTCCGCAAGGCACTGTCGCTGGGCGACAAGCTGACGGCGGTGGCGGGCACGCTGGCGCCCCGGCTGGTGGCGGCGCGGCCCGATCCGTCACGGCCCGCCGTGATCCTGTTCACCTCCGGCACCGAGGGCGAGCCCAAGGGCGTGGCCCTCAGCCATGCCAACATCCTGGCCAATGTGGCGCAGGTGCGGGCGCACATAGACCTTTATCCCGGCGATATCGTTTTCAATCCCCTGCCCGTCTTTCACTGTTTCGGGCTGACGGTGGGCACCATCCTGCCGCTGGTGGCGGGCATCCGCGTCGTCTGCCATCCCACGCCGTTGCAGCCCAGGGAGATCGTGCGCCGCATCCATCAACACGGCGCCACCATCCTTCTGTCCACCGATACCTTCGTCACCCAGTATGCCCGCGCCGGCGAGAGCGGCGACCTGGACACGCTGCGTCTGGCGGTGTGCGGGGCCGAGCGGCTGCGCGACGAAACCCGCGCCCTGGTGCGCCGCAAATACGGCATCCACCTGCTGGAAGGCTATGGCGTGACCGAGGCCGCGCCGGTGGTGGCCGCCAACCAGGTCGAGGCCAACCATCCCGGCACGGTAGGCCGCCTGATGGCGGGCATGGAAGCGCGGGTGGAGCCGGTGGCGGGCATTCCCGGCGCGGGCGAATTGTGGATCAAGGGCCCCAATGTGATGCTGGGCTATATCAAGCCCGACGCGCCGGGAAAGATCGTGCCGCCGGACGACGGCTGGTACAATACCGGCGATGTGGTGGCGATCGACGCCGACGGCTTCATCGCCATTCGCGGCCGCCTCAAACGCTTCGCCAAGATCGGCGGCGAAACCGTGTCGCTGGCGGTGGTGGAGAATGTCGCCGCCGCCTTGTGGCCCGACAATGCCCATGCCGCCGTCGCGGTGCCGGACGGCAGGAAGGGCGAACAGATCGTACTGCTGACCGACGCCGCCGAGGCGCGCCGCATGGACCTGATCGCCTGGGCGCAGAACCATGGCGTCAGCGAGCTGGCGGTGCCGCGCCAGGTGCTGATCGTGGCGGCGATTCCGGTGCTGGCCACGGGCAAGACCGACTATGTCGCGGTCCAGAAAATGGCCGGGGCGGCGGCGGAAAATTCTTGAGGCGGTTTTTTGAGCCGCCTTGTCTGGAGCCGTCATGGCCGTCCGCCGGATACCTGTTTCTTTCCGCGGACGGCCTCTTTCTGAAAGGCTTTCCGAACGGAACCTCGGCGGTTTCAATAACGATTGACCGGGCCCAAGCGGTGAACAGTGCTTCAGATTTCTTATCCATGATCTCCTGATTTACGGCCAAAGCTGATTATTGCTCAGCGCCGTGCCAACTTTATGTGAGTACGAAATTTCTTCCGTGTAATCGGCTTTGCTCACCGAATGTTTTAGGACTGGTGCGGGTTTTACTCTTCCCTCCGCTAATTCTTGCAGAAGTGGGCGGATGTCCCGTTCATAGTCGAGGGGGCGGCCTTCGAGCTTTCTATTCTCTGCGGCCATTTTCTCGCCAGCAGTGCCTTTACCCTCGCAGTATGACCTCACAATCCAGTCATCATCGTTCTGGAAATGGGCTCTGAGGGCGCTGCCAGAGGTGTTGTATGAGATAGAAAACTGCCGATAGCCTCTATAGGCTCCCAACCGGTTTTTAGCGTTGATTTTCCCGCAGAGCACGTAGTCTTTAGGTTTTTCACCTGATCCGTATACGAATCCGCGTACATCTTTGAACCTCGTGGAAGGATAATCGGGGAGCCCCTCATCAAACAGGGCGTGAGCATCCTCTGCCATCCGAAGCCAGCGCTCGTGCTGCAAATCGATTGGCTTTGGTTTTTCCACTCGCGCTGCCGTCACGGATTTCACAGGTGCAGGCACCGGCACAACAGGATCGGAAGGATGCCGCGTTAAATAAGTGGCAGTTCCTCCAATGGCCCCTACAAACAGGACGGCGATAGCGGCTATCGCCACGATATTTGAACGTTCCAACTCGCCCCTCCCGACTGGTGATCGGGGAGTTTGAAAACCTCACGTAGCAAGGCCGCGTACAGCTTTAGGCTTTCGCCCTGAACATACCTGTACGCCTCCTCGACCATATGGTGGAGGAGTGCTCTTTGGCGGCACTGGTTGCCGCTACGTGAGGGGTTTCAACGCCCCGGACCGGCATGTGTGCCGGTCTTGACCGGACCCTAGCCAGAGTTCTTCGCAGGGGCAACGGCGCTGCGATATGCCGCCGAATGCCTGCGATTGCGCCGCAAGAACCTTGAAATTACTGGGTTTTTGTGAACGACATTGACAATCACTCTCAGAAATGCACATTTTCGTGCAGGTGCAAATCGCTCTCGCTCGGATCGCTTGGAATGATCGTCTGCGTCTGCAATAGACTCAATGAACAGCGCATCGGCGCCGCCATCTGCGGCGGCGCCTGTGACGCGGATGACGTCTATGCACGCTGCGGCGTGAGAAAGAATTGCGGACGATGCCAGGAAACGATCGAAGGAATGCTGGAAGAAAGCCGTCACGCCCTTCGGCTGGCAGCCGAGTAGCGCCCGGCCCCTCGCCCCACGCTTCGATCTCCGGCGATCCCGTCACCATCTCGTTCCTCAACAAGGTGCTCAAGAACGAGCTCACCGCCATCAATCAGTATTTCCTGCATTCGCGGATGCTGGCCGACTGGGGCCTCAGCATCCTGGCGAAGAAGGAATACGAAGAATCCATCGATGAGATGAAGCACGCCGACAAGCTCATCAAGCGTGTGCTGTTCCTGGGCGGCCTGCCCAACCTGCAGGATCTGGGCAAGCTGATGATCGGCGAGAATGTGCTGGAAGTCATCAAATGCGACCTGTCGCTGGAGATGATGGCCATTCCCGATCTCAAGCTGGCCATCGCCCATTGCGAGACGGTCAAGGATTACATCAGCCGCGAACTGTTCACCGCCATCCTCGACAGCGAGGAAGAGCATGTGGACTGGCTGCAGACCCAGCTTCGCCTGATCGAGCAGATGGGGATCGAAAACTTCGTCCAGCTCCAGACCGAGCCGAACGCAAGCTGATCTAGAACTCCGCTTCCAGTTCCTCGATGCCGGTCTTTTCGATGCGGGCGGCCTCGATCCACTCGATCATGTCGGGCAGGTTCTGGATGGTCTCGCAGTAATCGGCGCAGATCCGGTCCAGCTTGACGTCATAGGTGGTGAAGCGCGTGGTGACCGGCGCATACATCGCGTCGGCCAGGGTGGGGGTCTCGCCGAACAGATACGGGCCGCCATAGCGCAACAGGCATTCGCGCCAGATCGCGGTGATGCGGTCTATGTCGGCCTGCGCCGCCGCCCAGATCTTGAAGTTCTTGTAGTGGGCCTTGAGGTTCATCGGCAGCGCCGAGCGCAGGTTGGCGAATCCCGAATGCATCTCGCCCGCGATGGCGCGGCAATGGGTGCGCGCCGCCGCATCCCCGGGCAAAAGCCCGGCCTGGGGGAACCGCTCATGCAGATATTCGGCGATCGCCAGCGTGTCCCACACCCGCAGGCCATCGTGGGTCAGGCGCGGCACCAGGAAGGACGGCGACAGCAGCAACAGTTCGGCGCGGGCGTCGGCATCGTCGGGTGACAGCAATTCCTCCCGGAACTCCAGGCCCGCCATGCGGCACAGCAACCAGCCGCGCAGCGACCAGGAGGAGTAATTCTTGCTGGAAATCGTCAGGACGGTGTCGCTCATGACCCCAAGTCTTCGCCGGATGGGGCGCGTTGACAAGCGTTATTTTGCATTGCAGCATGGCAGGATAAGCGCCGTCCGGGGTACCGGAACGGAATGCGCGTGTTTGGGGCTGGCCGAGAGCGAATGTTATACGAAGCCTATCAGGCCCAGCAGGATTTCCTGGCCCCCTTCCGGGCCGGAGCCGATCTGGTCAAGACCGCCTTTGGCGACACCGCGCTGGGTCCGTCCACCAATTACATGCTCCGCAGTCTCGCGGCGGGGGCCGAGATTTTCGCCCGCGCCCAGATGATCCATGACCGCCCGGACTATGGCATCGCCGAGGTGATGGTGGCGGGCAGCCCCCTGGCCGTCACCGAGCAGGTCGCGCTGGCGATGCCGTTCGGCAATCTGGTTCATTTCCGCAAGGAAGGCGGCCCGGTCCAGCCCAAGGTGCTGTTGGCCGCGCCGATGGCCGGGCATTTCGCCACCTTGTTGCGCAACACGGTCCAGACCCTGCTGGCCGATCACGATGTCTATATCACCGACTGGAAAAGCGGCCGCGACGTGCCGTTGTCCGAGGGGCGCTTCGGCACCGACGAATATGTCGGCCATCTGATCGCCTTCTTCACCCATCTGGGCGACGCGCACGGTATCGCGGTGTGCCAGCCCTGCCCCTCCATGCTGGTGGCGGCGGCGCTGATGGCCGAGGACGGCCATGCCGCCACGCCGCGCAGCCTGACTTTGATGGCGGGACCGGTGGATACGCGGATCAATCCCACCCGGGTCAATGACCTCGCCCAGGAAAATCCGCTGGGCTGGTTCGAGCACAATCTGATCACCACCGTGCCGCGCCGCTATGCCGGCGCGCACCGGCGCGTCTATCCCGGCTTCCTGCAACTGTCGGCCTTTGTCACCATGAATCTGTCGCGCCATGTCCGCGCCCATATGGACCTGTTCGGCCATATCCTGAAGGGCGAGATCACCAAGGCCGACGCCAACCGGAAATTCTATGACGAATATTTCTCGGTGGCCGACCTGCCCGCCGAATTCTATCTGGAGACGGTGCACAAGGTGTTCCAGGAGCATCACCTGCCGCGCGGCATCTATGCCTGGCGCGGCCGCAAGGTGAATCCGGGCGCGATCCGCAAGACGCCGCTGCTGACGGTGGAAGGCGAGCGCGACGATATCTGCGGCCTGGGCCAGACCATGGCGGCGCAGGAGTTGTGCTCCGGCATCCGCCCTTTCCGCAAGAAGCACTATGTGCAGGCGGGCGCGGGCCATTACGGCGTGTTTTCCGGCACGCGGTGGCAGACTCAGATCTATCCGATGGTACGCAACCACATCCTCTCGGCGCAGTAGACCACGCGAGAGCAAATTGGGTTGGCGGGCGGCAATTTGCGAGCGCGCAAAAAAGCCGGTCAGCGCAGCGATGCGTTCAGCATCCAGGCCAGGCGCAGGCCCGCCTTGGCCATCTGGACCTGCACGGTGCCGCGCTGGCTTTCCAGATAGGCGCGGTTAAGTCGCAGGTCGCGCCGCCCGTTCACGATCCGGTACACCTCGCGCCGCGCCACCGCCAGCGAGTCATTGGCCCAGGCCGCGGGATCGCCGCCGCGCCAGGCGTTTCTCTGCGCCTCGGACGTGTTCCGCGCGATGGCGGCGGCGGCGCGGCCGGAATCGGGGCCCAGCATCCGTACGATCTCGCCGTCCCAGACGCCATGCAGCGTGGTGCGCTTGCCGCCCAGCATCACCCGGATGGCGTTGCCGCCCCTGTCCTTGTCGTCGGCGGCATGGAGCGGCTGGTGGATGTCGCCCACCAGGTGGATCAGGAAGCGCAGGGCCTCGGCCCGGCGCGGCGTGGGCAAATCGCGATCCGCCAGGCGGCGCTGGGCGGCGGCGATCTGCGCCACCACGCAATTGCCGGCGGGGCAGTCGCGGACCGCGACATAGCCCGGCGCGTTCAGCGGGATGTTGACATAGTGCCAGCGGCTGGTTTCGGGCCGCCGGTCGCGGATCTCGTCGGCCCAGTTGGAGTCGTGCACCATCATGCCGCCGCCGCCCAGCAGCGCGGAAACCTGGCGGGCCGCTGCCGGGGTCAACTCCTGCTGCGCCAGCAGGGCGACGATCTCATGGCCCTGCGGACCCCAGGCCCGCGCGGGCATGAAGGACAACAGCAGCACCAGGAAGGCCAGGGCGAGTCGCGTCATGGAACCTGGGTCATTGCAGTAATTCTCAATCGGAACAAGTCGTTGGAGGCAGGTTATACGATATTTGGGTTGACCCGGCGGGCGAATTGCCCCCAGATGCGCCCGGTCGCACGCCGGGGGATAGGCGGCGGGGCCTTATGGGCTGGGATCACGATGACAGGCTGTCGGGGGACGGGCTGTCCTTGCGTTTCCAAGACAATAATGGAGCCTGCGTGGACCGCAGAACCCGCGATAGCCTGGTGCGCACGCGCACCGTTCATCCTGTCATCGACCAGCTGCGCCGGAGGCTGACCGGCGCGGGCTCTGCCGTGGCCACCACCGATGGCCGCTGGGTGATCGTCTCCACCTCGCTGACCGCGCTGGTGGCGGGCGCGCTGACCTGGATGGCGGTGGGCATGATGGCGGTGAACCAGCCGATGGTGGCGCCGGGCCGCTCGTCCCTGCCCTATGCCCTGTTCATGAAACTGATCCGCGCCGGCGAGGCGCCGCAGGCCGCCGACAATTCCGACAACGCCAATCCGGGCCCCGGCGTGGAAACCCGCACCGTCACGCTGGATGCGGGCGACACCCTGGCGGGCATGTTGCAGGATGTGGGCATCTCGATCCAGGACGCCAATGCCGTGGTCACGGCGATGGGCAAGGACTTCAATCCGCGCTCGCTGAAGGCGGGACAGTCCTTCGACCTGACCTATTCGGTCGCCACCATCGACGCCACCGGCGCGGCCAAGCCCGCCGAACCGCGCACCACCATCGTGATGGTGAACAAGAAGCCGGTGGTGGTGCCGGTGGACGCCGAGGCCGGAGACGGCGTCACCGAGGAGAATTCCCAGCCCATCTCGCGGCTGCTGTCGCTGCACTTCTCGCCCTCGATCGAGCAGGACGTCACCGTCACCCGCACCACCGCCGGCGGCTATACCGCCGAGATCGCGCAGAAGAAGCTGGAGGTGCACCGCCACCGCGCCGGCGGCACCATCGACGGCAGTCTCTATCTGACGGCGATGCAGGCGGGCATTCCCGCCGATGTCGTGGTCGATATGATCCGCATGTTCTCCTACAAGGTGGACTTCCAGCGCGACCTGCATCCCGGCGACAAGTTCGAGGTGTTCTACGATTACTACTACACGCCCGAAGGCCAGCCCGCGAAATACGGCTCCATCAGCTATGCGATGATGACCCTGGCGGGCCGCCAGATCCCCATGTACCGCTTCCAGCCCGATCCCAACGAACCGCCGGAATATTTCGACGCCAAGGGCGAAAGCGCCCGCGGAATGCTGATGAAGACGCCGGTGGACGGTGCGCGCATCTCGTCGGGCTTCGGCTCACGCTTCCATCCGGTGCTGGGCTATACCCGGATGCACAAGGGCGTGGATTTCGCGGTGCCCACCGGCACCCCGGTGATGAGCGCGGGCGCCGGCACGGTGAAATTCATGGGCCGCGCCAGCGGCTACGGCAATTTCGTGATGATCAATCACGGCAACGGCTATGCCACCGCCTATGGCCATCTGTCGCGCTTCGCCCCCGGTATGCGCCAGGGCGCGCGGGTGCGTCAGGGGCAGGTCTTCGCCTATAGCGGCAATACCGGCATCACCACCGGCCCGCACCTGCATTACGAGATCCGGCTGAACAGCGCCCAGGTCAATCCGCTGCGGGTGAAGATTGCCCAGGGCCGCCAGCTCTCCGGCAAGCTGCTGGCCCGCTTCCTGGCGACCCGGATGGAGATCGCCAACCAGGTCGCCAACATGCCGCTGGAGGCCAAGGTCAGCGACAACGCCACCGACCTGCGCCAGGCGCGGGCCCACTAGTATCCGTCAGTTCAGGGCGGTGCCCGGCGGCGGCGTATCGGCCAGCTCGTCCTCGCCGGTGACGAATTCCTGTCCGTTCAAGGTCAAGCCCGTGGCGCCGGCGCTGACCGTCACCGTGCTGCCGTCGCCGATCCGCCCTTCCAGGATCAGCTGCGCCAGCGGGTCCTGCAGGCGGCGCTGGATCACCCGCTTGAGCGGCCGAGCGCCATAGACCGGATCGTAACCGGCATTGCCCAGCCAGGTGCGCGCCTTTTCGTCCAGCGTCACCGTGATCTTGCGGTCGGCCAGCAGCCGGTCCAGGCGGGCGATCTGGATGTCGACGATCTTGTCCATATTGGCCCGCGTCAGGCGGTGGAACAGGATGATCTCGTCCAGCCGGTTGAGGAATTCGGGGCGGAAATGCGCCCGTACCATCCCCATCACCTGCGGTTCGACGTCGGCGACCGACTGGTCGTCGGTCATCTGGCTGAGATACTGGCTGCCCAGATTGCTGGTCAGGATGATGAGCGTGTTCAAGAAATCGACGGTGCGGCCCTGCCCGTCGGTCAGCCGGCCGTCGTCGAGCACCTGGAGGAGTATGTTGAACACATCGCCA
>CALDFO010000368.1 GCA_937942205.1 uncultured Alphaproteobacteria bacterium | reverse complement strand
GGGATTCGTCGCGCAAGGACCGCAACTCATCCAGCGGCGCATGGGCTCCGCTTTTGATGAAGCCGCCGTCACGGGCCAGATAAGGCGCCTCGTCCACCAGCAGAAATTCCAGCCGGTCGGACAGGCGCGAGGCCGCCGCGATGGCCTGGGTCAGGGCGTCCAGCGCCCCGCGCGCTTCGCCGCCCGGCGCGTCCGCGCCCAGCAAGTCGCGCAAGGCGCGCGCCGCCTTGATCCCGTCGCGCAAGGCCGCCAGGTCGCGCGGTCCGCCGCGCGCCACGCTGAGACGGCCCAGGGCGCGGGCGATGTCGGGCGCCGCCTTCAGCGCCTCGCGCGTCTTGCGGCGCGATTCGGACTTGGCGGCGAAGCTTTCCACCGCATCGTGCCGCGCCGCGATGGTTTTCACATCGGTCAGCGGCGCGGCCAGGCGGCTGCCCAGCAGGCGCGCGCCGCAGGCGGTGACGGTGCGGTCGATCTGCGCCAGCAGCGAGCCGCCGCGCGGACCCGACAGGGTCTGGGTCAATTCCAGGTTGCGCCGCGTGGCGGCGTCGATGCCCATGAAGTGCGCCGGGCTGACCCGCGCGATCCGTTGCAGCGCCACCTTCGCGCCCTTCTGGGTCAGTTCCAGATAGGCGATCAGCGCCCCCGCCGCCGACAGTTCGGCGCGGGAGAAACCGCCGAACCCGTCCAGCGACTGGACATTGTAATGGGCCTTGAGGGCGCGCTCGCCATTGGCGGAATCGAAGCGCGATCCCGGCAGCGGCGACAGCGCCGCGCCCAGGCTTTTGAACAGCGCGGAGAAGTCCTCCTGCGCCAGCAAGGCATCGGGCACCAGCAGTTCGCGGGGAGACAGCCGCGCCAGTTCGGTGGCGATGCCCGCCTGGCCCACCGCCGCGACCGAGAATTCGCCGGTGGACATATCGGCGGCGGCGATGGCGAAGTCCGCTCCACTGCGTCCCAGCGCCACCAGCAGGTTGGCGCTGCGCGCTTCCAGCAGCGCGTCCTCGGTCAGGGTGCCGGGCGTCACCAGCCGCACCACCTCGCGCCGGACCACCGACTTGGCGCCACGCTTCTTGGCCTCGGCCGGGTCTTCCACCTGCTCACACACCGCCACGCGGTGACCCTTGCGGATCAGCTTTTCCAGATAGGACTCGGCGGCATGAACCGGCACGCCGCACATGGGGATGTCCTCGCCCGCATGTTTGCCGCGCTTGGTCAGGGCGATGTCCAGGGCCTCGGCCGCCTTTGCTGCATCCGCGAAGAACAGCTCGTAGAAATCCCCCATGCGATAGAACAGCAGGTAGTCGGCATGGGCCGCCTTCAGCGCGAGATACTGCGCCATCATGGGGGTGGCGTCGGCGCCGATCTCCGGCACCGCCGCCGGTCTGCCGGGGTCGATCTCGCTCATGCGGCGAGCATAGCAGACCCGCATCCGGGGCAGCGGCATTGAAGCCGGGTGCAAAGCCGGTGCGAGTTGTTATTCTGTGGAAAATCCCACCGCATCATCAAACAGCAGGTCCATTCCATGTCCCGCCCTTCCTTCACCGACGACGAAGCCCTGGCCTTCCATGCCGGGGCCAAGCCCGGCAAGCTGGAGATCAACCCCACCAAGCCGATGGCGACCCAGCGCGATCTCAGCCTGGCCTATTCGCCGGGCGTGGCGGTGCCGGTGCTGGCGATCGCGGCCAATCCCGACCTGGCCTACGACTATACCGCCAAGGGCAACATGGTGGCGGTGATCTCCAACGGCACCGCCATCCTGGGGCTGGGCGACCTGGGATCGCTGGCCTCCAAGCCGGTGATGGAAGGCAAGGCGGTGCTGTTCAAGCGCTTCGCCGACGTGAACTCCATCGACCTGTGCGTGGACACCAAGAATACGGACGAGTTCATCAACGCCGTCCGCTACCTGTCGCCCAGCTTCGGCGGCGTCAACCTGGAAGACATCAAGGCGCCCGACTGCTTCATCATCGAGGAGAAGCTGCGCGAACTGATGGACATTCCGGTCTTCCATGACGACCAGCACGGCACCGCCATCATCAGCGCGGCGGGCGTCATCAACGCCGCCCACTTGACGGGCCGCAAGCTGGAAGACGTCAAGGTGGTGTGCAACGGCGCGGGCGCGGCGGGCATCGCCTGCATCGAGCTGCTCAAGTCCATGGGCGTGAAGTCCGAGAATGTGATCCTCTGCGACACCAAGGGCGTGGTGTATCGCGGCCGCACCGAGGGCATGAACCAGTGGAAATCGGCCCATGCGGTGGAAACCAAGGCCCGCAGCCTGGCCGACGCCATGCAGGGCTGCGACGTGTTCCTGGGGCTGTCGGCCAAGGGCGCGCTGACGCCCGACATGGTCCGCAGCATGGCCGCCAGCCCGATCATCTTCGCCATGGCCAATCCCGATCCCGAAATCACGCCGGAGGACGCCAAGGCGGTGCGCGGCGACGTGATCGTGGCGACCGGGCGCAGCGACTATCCCAACCAGGTCAACAATGTGGTGGGCTTCCCCTACATCTTCCGCGGCGCCCTGGACGTGCGCGCCACCAGCATCAACGAGGCGATGAAGATCGCCGCCGCCGAGGCCATCGCGGCGCTGGCGCGCGAGGATGTGCCCGACGAAGTGGCCGCCGCCTATCGCGGCGCGCGCCCGGTCTATGGCCCCGAATACATCATCCCCTCGTCCTTCGACCCGCGCCTGATCTCCAAAGTGTCGTCGGCGGTGGCCAAGGCGGCGATGGACAGCGGCGTGGCCAAGAAGCAGATCGCCGACCTGGAAGCCTATGAATTCGCCCTGGCCTCGCGCCTGGACCCGTCGGCGGGCCTGTTCCAGATGGTCACCAATGCGGTGAAGGCCCAACCCAAGCGGGTGGTGTTCGCCGAAGGCGAGGAGGATTCGGTGATCCGCGCCGCCGCCGCCTTCCAGAATGGCGGCCTGGGCAAGGCCATCCTGGTGGGCCGTCCCGATGTGGTGCGCGAAGGGATGCGCCGGGCAGGCATCGACGAGCAACTGCTGGAAATCCGCGTGCCCCAGTCGGCCGCCGAGGCCGCGCCTTATATCGACGCGCTGTACCAGCGCATTCAGCGCCGGGGCGGCCTGCACCGCGACGCGGTGCGCATGGTGACCAACGACCGCAACGTCTATGCCGCCTCCATGCTCAAGGCGGGCGACGCCGATGCGATGGTGACCGGCGTGACGCGCCATTACGCCACCGCCCTGGCCGATGTGCGCCAGGTGCTGGACCCGCCCAAGGGCCAGCGCCCGATGGGCCTGCAGGCGATCTTCTCGCGCGGCCGGGTGGTGCTGATCGCCGACACCAGCGTGACCGAGATGCCGACCGCCGACCAGTTGGCCGACATCGCCGTCCAGGCGGCGGCCACGGCGCGCCGCTTCGGCCTGACTCCGCGCGTGGCGCTGCTGGCCTCGTCCACCTTCGGCTTCCCGCGCAGCGAGCGCAGCGAACGCATCGTCGAGGCGGTGCAGATTCTGGAAAATCGCGGCGTGGATTTCGAGTATGACGGCGAAATGGCGATCGACGTGGCCTTGGATAAGGCCAAGCTGGCGCTCTATCCCTTCGCCCGCATCACCGACACCGCCAATGTGCTGATCATGCCGGCGCTGCATTCCGCCT
>CALDFO010000367.1 GCA_937942205.1 uncultured Alphaproteobacteria bacterium | reverse complement strand
TGGCAGCAGCAATAGTCGAACTCGATGCCCTGGCCGATGCGGTTGGGACCGCCGCCCAGGATGATGATCTTCTTGGCGTCGGTGGGATTGGATTCGCAGGCCGTGGCGCCGCCCACCGGTGATTCATAGGTGGAATACATATAAGGCGTCAGCGCCTGGAATTCGGCGGCGCAGGTGTCGATGCGCTTGTAGCAGGGCCGCACCTCCAGCGCCTGACGCGCCGCGCGCACATCGGCTTCCTTGCGGCCGGTCAGCTTGGCCAGGCGGGCGTCGGAAAAGCCCATGCTCTTGAGGGCGCGCAGGCCCTTGGCGTCGGACGGCAGGCCGTCCCGGGTGAGGCGTTGCTCGGTGCGGACGAGGGTCTCGATCTCGTCCAGGAACCAGGGATCATAACCGGTCAGGCGCTGGATCTCGTCCAGCGGGAAATTGTACCGCATCGCCTGGGCGGTCAGGCGCAGCCGGTCCGGCGTGGCGCGGGCCAGCGCGGCGCGGATCTCGTCGGGATCGGTGTCCAGCGCGATCTCGTCAAAGCCGGTCAGGCCGGTTTCCAGGCTGCGCAGCGCCTTTTGCAGGGATTCCTGGAAGGTGCGGCCGATGGCCATGGCTTCGCCCACCGACTTCATGGCGGTGGTCAGCAGCGGCTCGGCGCCGGGGAATTTCTCGAAGGCGAAGCGCGGAATCTTGGTGACGACATAATCGATGGTCGGCTCGAAACTGGCGGGCGTGACCTTGGTGATGTCGTTCTGGAGTTCGTCCAGCGTGTAGCCGACCGCCAGCTTGGCGGCGATCTTGGCGATGGGGAAGCCCGTGGCCTTGGAGGCCAGGGCCGAGGACCGCGACACGCGCGGATTCATCTCGATCACCACCATGCGGCCGTCCTTGGGATTGACGGCGAACTGGACGTTGGAGCCGCCGGTCTCCACCCCGATCTCGCGCAGCACCGCGATGCTGGCCGACCGCATCCGCTGATATTCCTTGTCGGTCAGGGTGAGGGCAGGGGCGATGGTGATGGAATCGCCGGTGTGCACGCCCATCGCGTCGATATTCTCGATCGAGCAGATGATGATGGCGTTGTCGGCGCGATCGCGCACCACCTCCATCTCATATTCCTTCCAGCCCAGCACCGACTCCTCGATCAGCACTTCGTTGGTGGGGCTGGCTTCCATGCCGCTTTCGACGATGGCGAAGAATTCCTCGCGGTTGTAGGCGATGCCGCCGCCGGTGCCGCCCATGGTGAAGCTGGGGCGGATCACGGTGGGCAGGCCGACCTCGTCCAGCAGCGACAGCGCCTTGGAGAAGGTGTCGGGCGACAGTTCCATCACCGGCGCGTTGTTGCCGTCGACGATCGGATTGCCGGCGCTGTCCTTCTTCTGGCGCAGCGCGCCTTTCAGGGTATGGCCCTTGGGCGTTTCCAGGCCGATGGCGGCCATCGCCTGCTTGAAACGCTCGCGGTCCTCGGCCTTGTCGATGGCGTCGGCGGTGGCGCCGATCAGCTCGACATTGTGGCGCTCCAGCGCGCCGATCTTGCGCAAGCTGAGGGCGGTGTTCAGCGCCGTCTGTCCGCCCATCGTCGGCAGCAGGGCGAAAGTCCGTCCCTCCGGGACGAGCGGCCGCTCGCGGGCGATGATCTTCTCCACCATCTCCGGGGTGATCGGCTCGATATAGGTGGCGTCCGCCATGCCGGGGTCGGTCATGATGGTGGCGGGGTTGGAGTTCACCAGCACCACCCGGTAGCCTTCCTCGCGCAGCGCCTTGCAGGCCTGCACCCCGGAATAGTCGAACTCGCAGGCCTGGCCGATGACGATGGGCCCCGCGCCGATGATCAGGACGGTGTGGATGTCTGTTCTTTTCGGCATGGCTTTTCTCACTTTGCCCGAACCTCGGTTCGGGCGGGATCGCAGGCGTGGGTCGGCCCGCGCGGACGCGCTGGGTGGGCCGGCCAGAATGTAGGTTAAGGGGACCGTTTAGTGCGCTGCGGCAGGCGGCGCAACCCCGGAATCAGGATTCTCTGTGGGTCGCATGGCCGATGGCGCGCTTTCGCGCGGCTGCCGGTGGCCTGGGGGGCTCAGCTTTTCCAGCGCAGCACCCGTTCGCGCACAGGATTGGCGAATTCCGTGCCGTTTTCGGCCGATTCCTGCCAGGCTTTCTTGACCCGGTGATACCAGATGGCGGGCTGGTCGCTGTCCTGGATCAGCATCAGATTCGGGTTGAATTTCAGCCCCTCGCGCTGCAACTCCACGATCTTGCGGTCGTCGGCGATGAAGGTCCGCCCCACCGCCCAGAACAGCGGATACAGCACATTCAGCCAGCCCGGCCACCAGAAGACCTGGATGATGTCGGTGTTGTCGCCGTCGCGCGGGGTGCAGACGGTCATGCCCACCAGCCTGAACGCCTTGCCCAGCAGGCGGCCGGTCACGATCTCGAAGCGGGTGGAGGGCAGCTCGAAGGTGATCTCGGTCTCGACATCGCCCAGCAGGGAATAGGCGGGCTTGGACGGCTTGTGCCGCGTCATCACGAAACCGGTGGGCAGCGGCGCGTAGTGTTTTTCCTTGAGGCGCGGTGTGCGCTTCCACCACCAATGGTCGTGGACATAGGCCGCATGGACCGGGTCCATCAATCCGATCACCGCATGGTCGATGCCGCAGCGGAAGGTCTGGGTTTCCGTCCAGCGGGTGGGATGCGAAACGCCGGGGCGCGGTGGCTCGGTCTTCGGCGCGCCGCCGGGCTTGCCGGCCATATAGACCCAGATCAGCCCGTCCTGCTCGCGCACCGGATAACTGCGGACCTTGATCTTTTCCGGGTCGAAATCCTGGCCCGGCGCCAGCGAGGGGATGGCGCCGCAGACCCCGTCCTTGCGGAAGCGCCAGCCGTGATAGGGACATTCCACCGTCTGGTCGGGCTTGATGCGCCCCGCCGACAGCGGCACGCCGCGATGGGGGCAGATGTCGCGCAGGGCGAAAAGCTGGCCGCCATGATCGCGGCCCAGCAGCACCGGCTCGCCCAGCAGCATTTCGCGGCGCATCTGGCCCGGTTTGAGGCTGGCGGCCAGCGCCGGCATGTACCACAGGTCGCGGACGAACTGGTCCGGCGCCGGTGTCGGGGACATTGCAAGCGTTTCAGCCGCCATGGGGGAACTGCTTAGAGAAATCGGCAAATCCCGGCAAGTACGGGAAATTCCGATGCCCGCCGACGCCGCGACAGGCTTGGGCAAACAGGCTTGCCGGGCGCGGCATCCGCGCCAGGACGCAATCCGGAAAACGCGAAGCGGTTTCGGACAAATCGCGCGACAAAACAAAAGACTAGAGCATGATCGCAATTCAAAGACGCGCGATCATGCGCTAGGCTTTGGCCCATGACGAAACCGGAAAAATCCGCGCGGGGGCTCGTGGACACCCGCATCCTGGGCCGCGCCCTGCTGGTGGGCGTCATGCTCGAAATCCTGCTGGTGCTGGCGGGCCATTACCGCCCGCTGCTGCGGGTCCATTATGTGCTGTTCGGCTGCATGATGATCGCGGGCACCGCCGGGTTGCTCTATGCCCGCGATCTGGCGCGCGGCTATATCTCCGGCGCGCTGGGCGGGCTGGTAATCGGCGCGGCCTGCGGCATCGCGGCGGTGGGCCTGTCCAACCTGCTGGGCGACGAGCCGGAGCAATATATCCCTTATGGCGTGATGATCTGCACGCTGGTGGGCGCCATCGGCGGGCTGTTCGGCCAGTATGCGGCGTGGATACGGGAGTTTATCGCGACTCTACGATAGTTGAAGTTGAACCCCTCCGGTTTCAGCTTCCGCTCGGCTGCTCAGGCTCTCGCCTTCGCACATGCCTCGCTCGCTGAAACCACCTCCCCTTCCGGTGCGCTACGCGCACGAAGAGGAGGATGACCTGTGCAGAACCCTCATTGTCATTCCCGCGAAAGCGGGAATCCAGCTTTCTTTCTTTAATGATCCCCTCCGGTTTCAACTTACGCTCGGTCGCTATCGCTCCCGTCGCACGTTGAAA
>CALDFO010000366.1 GCA_937942205.1 uncultured Alphaproteobacteria bacterium | reverse complement strand
AGGCGGTGCGCTGCGGCTGGAGCAGGCGCTGCCCGCCGGGGCCTATCGCCTGACCGTCACCGATCCGAAATCGGGCGCGGCCTCCTCCTATCGCTTCTATTCCGGCTGGGCGTCATCCGGCGCGGGCGACCGGCCCGACCGCATTCCGGTTGCCGCCGACAAGCCGTCCTATGCGCCCGGCGCGGTGGCGCGGGTGCGGATCAAGCCCGATGCAAACGGCAAGGCGCTGGTGGTGATCGCGGGCGACCGGGTGTTCTCGTCCAAGCTGATGGATGTCTCGGCGGGCGGCAGCAGCGTGGATGTGCCGGTCTCGGCCGACTGGGGTGCGGGCGCCTATGTCCTGGTCACCACCTATCGCCCGATGGGCGCGGTCAAGGGCCGCGAGCCGGTGCGCGCCATCGGCGTGGCCTGGCTGGGCGTGGACAATGCTCCGCGCACCCTGGAGGTCGGTATCGGCGGCGGCGAACGCATCCGTCCCCGCCAGAAAGTGACGCTGCCCGTCACCATCAAGGGGCTTGGCAGCGAAAAAGCCTTCCTCACCCTGGCGGCGGTGGATGAAGGCATCCTGCAACTCACCGATTTCAAGTCGCCCGATCCGGCGCGCTATTATTTCGGCAAGCGGCGGCTGGGCGTGCTGATGCGCGACGATTATGGCCGCCTGATCCGGGCCGAAAAAGGCGCGGTGGGCTCGCTGCGCCAGGGCGGTGACGGTTTCGGCGGGCGCGGGCTGGCGGTGGTGCCCCAGCGCACCGTGGCGCTGTTCAGCGGTATCGTCGCGGTGGGCGCGAACGGCGTCGCCAATGTCACCTTCGAGATTCCCGACTTCAACGGCAGCCTGCGCCTGATGGCGGTGGCCTGGAGCGCCGACAAGCTGGGACATGGCGACCGCCTTTTGGTGGTGCGCGATCCGGTGGTGGCCGATCTGGTGCTGCCGCGTTTCCTGGCCCCCGGCGACAGCATCGGCGCGGCGCTGAATCTGGACAATGTGGAAGGTCCGGCGGGCGGCTATGTCGCCACCATCACCACGCGCGGCCCCGTTTCGCTGGAGGGCGGGGCGCAAAGCGTGGTGCGCCAGACCCTGGCGGCCGGGCAGCGCGTGCTGGTGCCGGTGACCTTGCGCGGCGCGGGGCTGGGCATCGCCAACATCACCCTGGATGTGCGCGGGCCCAATGGTTTCCGCGTCACCCATGCCTGGCCGATCCAGGTGCGGGCGCCGCAGCTCGATGTCAGCCGCGAGGAGCAACTGCCCCTGGCGGCGGGCGCCAGCTATACGGCGAACAACGACCTGATCGCCGGTCTGGTGCCCTCCACCGCCGCGGTCAGCCTCAGCGTGTCCGCCGCGCATGGCTACAACAATGTCGCGGGCCTGCTGAAGTGGCTGGACAAATACCCTTATGGTTGTCTGGAGCAGACCGTGTCGCGGGCCCAGCCACTGCTGCTGTTCAATGAGGTCGCCGCCCAGGCGGGTCTGCAGGGCGACAAAGACCTGAAACCCCGCGTCCAGCAGGCGATAGACCAGGTGCTGGACATGCAGAATTACGCGGGCGATTTCGGCATGTGGGGGCCGGGCAGCCAGGCGGAAACCTATCTGTCGGTCTATGCCCTGGATTTCCTGCATCAGGCGCGGGCGCGCGGTTTCGTGGTGCCCGCCGATGCCCTGCGCCGGGGCGACGCCTGGATGAAAACAGCGGCGGCCGCGGACGGCAGCGACGATCTGGGCCGGGCCTATGCCTTTTACGTGCTGGCGCGGAACGGCCAGGCCAATGTCTCGGACCTGCGCTATTTCAGCGACACCAAGGTGGGTGTCATGCGCTCGGCGCTGGCGGCGGCGCTGACCGGGGCGGCGGCGGCGCAAGGCGGCGACCGCGCCCGCGCCGAATATGGCTTCACGCGCGCCCGCGATGTCGTGGCCGCCGCCAATCCGGCCGCCTATCCGCACGATGTCTATGGTTCGCTGCTGCGCGACGTGGCGGGGACGGTGGCGCTGACGGCCGATAACGGCAAGGCCGACCTGGTGCCGCAGTTGCTGGACAAGACGCGGGCCCTCAACCCCCGCATCCCCGACACCACCACCCAGGAAAAAGGCTGGATGCTGCGGGCCGCCCATGCCCTGACCCGCCAGAAGCTGCCGTTGAACGTCACGGTCAACGGTGCCCCCGTTCAGCCACGCGACGGCGCGGTGCGGCTGACGCCCAGCCTGGCGCAATTGAGCGCCGGTCTGACCATCGCCAATCGCGGCGATGCCGGGGTGTGGCGTTCCACTGCCGTCAGCGGTTCGCCCGATGCGGCGCTGCCGCCGCTGGCCAATGGCCTCAGCGTCAACAAGGCGATCTGGACCCTGTCGGGTTCGGTGGCCGATACCACCGCGCTCAAACGCAACGACCGGGTGATCGTGGTGATCTCCGGCCAGATGCCCAACAATCTCTATCGCCAGATGGGGGTGATCGACCTGCTGCCCGCCGGGCTGGAGATCGAGCAGGCGCTGACCGGCGACGACGCCAAGGCCTATCCCTTCATCGGAGTCCTGAGCGAGACCAGCAGCCGCACCGCCCGCGACGACCGCTTCGTGGCCGCCTTCGACATCGGCCAGCGCTATCGCCCCGCCAATCCCAAGGGACCGGAGCCGGCGCCGAAATTCGCCGTCGCCTATGTCGCGCGCGCGGTGTCGGCGGGCCGGTTCGCGCTGCCCGCCGCCTGGGTGGAGGACATGTATGCCCCCGCCATCCGGGGCCGCACGGCGATGGGGCAGATGACCATCGGGCAATAGATGCGGTTCACACGGCAGCATCTGATCGTCGCGGCCTTTGCGGGCTTCGGCTTGTTGTGCGCCGCCGTCACGGCGGACCGCGCCAATCCGCCCGACATGACGCGGGCGCGCCTAGTGTCGCCGGAAGTGACGGCCCGTGACGGCACGCTGTTGCGGGCCTTCCTGTCGCCCGACGGCGCCTGGCGAATCCGCACCGGGCCGGAACAGGTCAATCCCCGCTATCTGGTCATGCTGCGCGCTTATGAGGACAAGCGGTTCGAGCTTCATTGGGGCGTGGATCCCTGGGCGCTGGGCCGCGCCACGCTGCAATTGCTGCGCGCCGGTCATATCGTCTCCGGCGGTTCGACCTTGACGATGCAGGTGGCGCGGTTGCTGGAGGCCAATCCCCATACGCTGCCCTACAAGCTTTTGCAGGTCGTGCGCGCCGCGCAGTTGGAGCTGCGCTATTCCAAGGACGAGATCCTGTCGCTCTATCTGACGCTCGCGCCGATGGGCGGCAATCTGGAAGGGGTGCGCGCCGCCTCGCTGTCCTATTTCGGCAAGGAACCGGCCGCGCTGGACCTGGCGGAAGCGGCGCTGCTGGTGGCGCTGCCGCAATCGCCCACCCGCCTGCGCCCCGACCGCCATGCCCGCGCCGCGCGGGCCGGGCGCGACAAGGTGCTGCGCCGCATGGCGGAGCAGGGCGTTATCAGCCAAGGCGATGCGGCGGTCGCGATGCAAAGCGGCGTGCCCTTCGCGCGCCAGCCCATGCCGCTGGCCGCGCCGCACTTGGCGCAGCGGCTGGTGCTGGAACAGAAGGCAACGCCGAAACCGGCACAGGCCCGCCTCCCCCTTTGGCGCGCAGCGCCACAAAAGGGGGAGGTGGTTTCAACGGGCGACGGCGCGGAACGCGCCGAGCGTAAGTTGAAACCGGAGGGGGTTATTCAAATTGAGACAACCCTCGACCCCGCCCTTCAAACCGCCGCCGAACGGCTGGCGAAGCAGGAGCGCGCCTATTTCGACGACGGCGCCGACATCGCCATGGTGGTGGTGGAGAACCGCACCCGCAATGTGCTGGCCTATGTCGGCGGCACCGATTACTGGGGCCGCGCCGGGCAGGTGGACCTGGCGCGCCGCGCCCGCTCGCCCGGTTCGGCGCTCAAGCCGTTCATCTACGGCCTGGCCTTCGACGCTCTGATCCTGCATCCCGCCAGCCGGATGGAGGATGTGCCCACTTTGTTCGGCGACTACGCGCCCAAGGATTTCGACGGCACATTCTCGGGCGCGGTGACGGCGCGGGACGCGCTGCGGATGTCGCTGAACATTCCCGCCGTGATGGCGCTGGACCGGGTCGGGCCGCTGGCCTTCACCCTGGCCTTGCAGAATGCGGGTGCCAAACTCGGCTTTCCCACCGCCGATGCGCCCAGCCTGCCGGTGGCGCTGGGCGGACTGGGCATTTCGGTCTCCGACATGGCGATGCTTTATGCGGGTATCGCCGAGGGCGGCCAGGCGCGGGCCTTGCGTGTGCGCGCCGCTGCGCCGGATGCGCCCGCGCATCGCCTGTTCGGCCCGGCCGCGGCCTGGTATCTGCGCGATATCCTGAACGGGGTGGCGCTGCCGGATGGCTGGGCGATGGGGCAGGGGCTGCTGCGCGCCCGCCGCATCGGTTTCAAGACCGGCACTTCTTACGGCTATCGCGATGCCTGGGCGGCGGGCTTCTCCAACGATTATACCGTGGTGGTGTGGGTGGGCCGCGCCGACGGTACGCCGCGCCCGGACCGTATCGGCCGCGACAGCGCCGCGCCCATTCTGCTCAAGACCTTCGGCCTGTTGCCGCCCGATCGCAGACCCGCGCCGCCGGTGCCGTCCGGCGCGCTGATGGTCGGCGCCACCGACCAGTTGCCGCCCGCCTTGCGGGTCTTCAGCCGCCGGCCTGCCGCGCCGCCGCAGCAACAGGTGGCACAACTGCCGCCGCCGGTGATTTCCTTCCCGCCCAATGGCGCACTGGTGCCGCTGCCCGATGCGCAAACAAAAGACACAGCGGTGCAGTTCAAGGCCGATGGCGGACGCGGTCCGCTGACCTGGCTGGTGAACGGCGCGCCGCTGGGCAGCTTCGACCGTTTCGCGCCCGCGCTTTACACGCCGCAGGGCGAGGGCCTGGCGCGGGTCACGGTGGTGGACGCCGATGGCCGCAGCGACACCTCGGAAATCCGCTTCAAACGCCTGCGCTGATACTTTTCTGATTTCCATGGGCGGCCTTGAGCCGCCCATCCAGAGACGAATTCACGCGTTGCGCAGACTATCCTGGATGGCCGGGTCAAGCCCGGCCATGGTGAGTATGATTTATCGCGCCGCGTCCGCTTCCAGCCGTGTCAGCAGGGCGGCGGTGGCGAAACCGTCGCCGGGCAGGCCGCGCGCCATCTGATACTGACGCAGGGCGTTGCGGGTGCGCCGCCCCAGCACGCCGTCCGGCGCGCCGGGATCGAAACCCAGCCGGGCCAGATGTTGCTGGAAGGCGAGGCGTTCATTGCGCGACAGCGGGCGCTCGTCGCGCGGCCAGGCGCCCTTCACCGCGCTGCCGCCCGCCAGCCGGTCGGCCAGCAGCCCCACCGCCAGCGCATAGGAGGCGGCATTGTTGTATTTCAGGATCACGCTGAAATTGGAAAACACCAGAAAGGCCGGGCCGCGCGCCCCCGCCGGCAGATAGATCGCCGCCGTTTCGTCCGTGGCGGGCAGCGCCGCGCCGCTGGCCGTCCGCACCCCCCGGGCGCGCCATTCGCGCACCGGCAGCGGGGTGTCGGTATCGGCCTCGTGCCAGGCAAAATCGCTTGGAAGGGTGACTTCAAAACCCCAGCCCTGGCCCGGCTGCCAGCCCTGTTTCGCCAGCAGGTTGGCGGCGGAGGCCAGCGCATCGGCGGGCGAGCGCCACAGATCGATCTGGTTGTCGCCATCGCCATCCACCGCGAATTTCAGGAAGGTGGTGGGCGTGAACTGGGTCTGGCCGAAGGCGCCCGCCCAGCTCGATATCATCTCGCTGACGGCATAGCGGCGGTCCTGATAGATGCGCAGCGCCGCCTGGAATTCGGTCTTGCCGAACTGGGCGCGGGGCCCGTCATAGCCCAGCGTCGCCAGCGCGCCGAACAGCGGGAAGCTGCCCATGCCCGCGCCATAGTCGGTCTCCATGCCCCAGATGGCGACCAGGATTTCCTTCGGCACGCCGCTGCGGGCGGCGATGGCGGCCAGCATGTCGGCATGGCGCGACAGCATGGTCTGGCCGTCCCGGATGCGCCGCGCCGACACCGCGCTGTCCAGATAGCTCCAGACCGGCCGGGCGAATTCCGGTTGGTTGGCGTTGAGATTGGCGATGGCGGGAATCGGCTTCAGCCCCGCCACGGCGCTGTCGAAGGTGGCGGGCGCGATTCCATTGGCCAGCGCCGTCTGGCGCGCCTCCAGCAGGAAGGCGTCGAGGCGGGCATCGCCCGAACTGGGCGGGGGCGGGGCGATGGGCACCTGCACCGCGGGCGGCACCGGCGGGGTGGGCTTGGGCGCGCTGGCGGCGCAGGCCACGGCCAGCAGGGCGCCGCACAGGGCGGCCAGGCGCTGGGCGGGGGAAAAGGGGCGGGTCATCCCCAACTCTTATACCCGATCGCGGCCCCCGGGCATCGCATTCGGGCGATTTTTGGCGGAAATCCGCCCTTTTTTGCCTGTTTTTGCGGGTTGACAGGGGTGGGGGCCCCGCATAGTTTCCGCGCCTCTCGCGGAAGACGGCCTTTTGGGCCGGTTTGGCTCGAAAAAGGCAGTGTCATGAAGGTTCGCAACTCCCTCCGTTCGCTCAAGAAGCGTGACAAGGACTGCCGCGTCATCCGCCGCAAGGGTCGCGTCTACGTGATCAACAAGAAGAACCCGCGCTTCAAGGCGCGCCAGGGCTAAAAGCCGCTTTTATCCGGCGATATCCGGCAACCCGGCCTTTTCGCACGCGCAGCATATGCGCGTGATCCGCGTCCCTGCGCGACAAAAAAACGCCCTTGAATTCCAGAGCATTGCGCTCGCCAGTTGCGTATACAGGCAGCTATGCTTCTGCCCCCGACCGACGCCAGCATCGTTGCCCGCCGCGCCGAGATCATCGCCGCCCTGACGGCGATCGTGCCCGACGGCGTGGTGGCCGATGAATCGGGCCTGTCCACCTTCGACACTGACGGTCTGTCCACCTATCACCAGATGCCGCTGGTCTGTGTGCTGCCCTCCAGCCGCGAGCAGGTCTCCGAGATTCTGAAATATGCCGAAGCCGAGGGCATTCCCATCGTGCCGCGCGGCGCGGGTACTTCGCTGTCGGGCGGGGCGCTGCCGCGCGAGGACGGCATCCTGATCGGCATGGGGCGCATGAAGCGCATCCTGGATATCGATTACGAGAATGGCTGCGTGGTGGTGGAGCCGGGCGTCACCAACCTCAACATCACCAAGGCGGTCGAGGATAACGGCTTCTATTACGCGCCCGATCCGTCCAGCCAGGTCGCCTGCACCATCGGCGGCAATGTCGCCGAGAACAGCGGTGGCCTGCATTGCCTGAAATACGGCCTGACCACCAACAATCTGCTGGGCGTCACTATCGTGGTGCCGGGCGGCGAGATCGTCACCCTGGGCGGCAAGTCCGGCTGCCAGGGCGGGCTGGACCTGCTGGGCCTGGTCACCGGCTCCGAAGGGCTGCTGGGCGTGGTGGTCGAGGTGGTGGTGAAGATCCTGCGCAAGGCGCCGGTGACGCGCACCCTGATGGCGTCGTTCGACACGGTTCCGGCGGCGGGGGAATGCGTCGCCGCCATCATCGCCGAGGGCGTGGTGCCCGCGGCGATGGAGTTCATGGACCGCCGCGCCGCCGAGGCGATCGAGGCCTATAACCAGCCCGGCTATCCGGCGGGGGCCGAAGGCATCCTGATCATCGATGCCGACGGGGTCCAGGCCGACGTCACCTGGACCGTCCAGCGCGTCACCGAGATCGTCGCCCAATGCGGCGGCCGCACGGTGGAGGCCACCGACGAGAAACAGCGCGCCCGCATCTGGTCGGGCCGCAAGGCGGCCTTCGCGGCGATGGGACGGCTGGCCCCCGACATGATCTGCATGGACGGCTCGATCCCGCGCCATGCCCTGCCGCAGGTGATGGCCGAGATGGAAGTGCTGTCGCGGCAATATGGCCTGGGCTTCTGCAACGTCTTTCATGCCGGCGACGGCAACCTGCATCCGCTGATCATCTTCGACCTGATGAAGGAGGGCGAGTTCGAGCGGGCCGAGGCTTTCGGCGCCGACATCCTGCGCCTCTGCGTCAAGGTGGGCGGCGTGCTGTCGGGCGAGCATGGCGTAGGCGTGGAAAAGCGCGACCTGATGACCGACCAGTTCAGCGAAAGCGACCTGGAACAGCAGCACCGCATCAAATGCGCCTTCGATTCCCAGGGCCTGTTCAATCCCGGCAAGGTATTCCCCACTTTGTCGGCCTGCATCGAGCAGGGTCATCTCCATGTTCATGGGGCGCAGCTGCCCCATCCGCATTTGCCGCGTTTCTGATGAGCAAGATCGCCACCCAGGCCCAGGCCGTGGATTTCGTGCGCGCCGTCCGCGCCGACAAGGCTCCGTTCGAGATCGTGGCGGGCGGCACCCGCCGCGCCGTGGGCAGGCCGCTTTTCAAGGAAGGCGGCGGCGATATTCCCGTGCTGGATGTCTCCGGCCTCACCGGTGTCATCAAGTATGAGCCGGGCGAACTGATTCTGACGGCTGCGCCGTCCACTCCGCTGACCGAGATCACCGCCGTGCTGGCGGAAAAGAACCAGCGCCTGGGTTTTGATCCCGCCGACTGGTCCCAGCTTCTGGGCTCCAAGGGCGTCGCCACCCTGGCGGGCGCCGCCTCCAGCGATGCCTCCGGTTCCGGCAGGCTGCGCCACGGGCCCGCGCGCGACTCGCTGCTGGGTTTTGCCGGGGTGAACGGATTGGGCGAGGCGTTCCGGGGCGGCGGCAAGGTGGTCAAGAACGTCACCGGCTTCGACCTGCCCAAGCTGGTCTGCGGCGCGCACGGTACCCTGTGCCTGCTGACCGAGATGACCTTCCGCGTCTTTCCGCGCCCCAGCCATTCGGCGATCCTCAAGCTGGAGCATGTCTCGCCCGAGATCGGGTTCGCGGCGCTGCGCAAGGTGGCGCTGTCGGCGCTGGAGCCGGGCGGACTGGCCTATCTGCCCGAGGGCGAGGCCGGCACCGCGCTGATCCGGCTGGAAGGCGCCGCCCAGCCGCTGGAAGAGAAGATCGCGCTGGCGCATGGGCTACTGGGCGACGGGCTGGTGCGTGCCGAGGATGACGGCATCTTTGCCCGCATCGGCAGCGGCGCGCTGTTCGCCGACACCCCTGGCGACATCTGGCGGGTGATGATTCCCCAATCCGAAGCGCCGCGTGTGGTCCGGGCGCTGAATGCCGCCCACTGGCTGGGCGACTGGGCGGGCGGGCTGATCTGGCTGGCCGCGCCGCCGTCCGAGGCGGCGCGCATCCGCGGCATCGCCGCCGCGCATCAGGGCCAGGCCATGCTGTTGCGCGCCGCGCCCGAAACCCGCGCCCAATTCGGCCTGTTCGCCGAACCGCCGCCCGCCCTGGCCGCGCTGAACCGCGCCGTCAAGGCCGCCTTCGATCCGCTGCATCTTTTCAATCCGGGCCGTCTTTAGATGAAGTATGCCTTCACGCCTGAGCAGCTTGCCGATCCGCATATCGGTCCCGCCGCCGCCGCGGTGCGCCGCTGTGTCCATTGCGGCATCTGCACCGCCACCTGCCCGACCTATGTGGTGCTGGGCGACGAGCGCGACAGCCCGCGCGGGCGTATCGTGCTGATGAAGACGATGCTGGAAAAGGGCGGCGCGCCCACGCCCGAAACCGTGCATCACATCGACCGCTGCCTGTCCTGCCTGAACTGCAAGACCGCCTGTCCCTCCAGCGTCAATTACCAGCGCCTGGTGGATCAGGCCCGTATCCATATTCAGCAGCATTACCGCCGTCCGCTGGGCGACCGGCTGCTGCGCTGGACCATCGCCAAGGTGATGACGCGGCCCCGGCTGGTGCGGGTGGGTCTGCTGCTGGCCCGGCTCGGCGCGCCGGTGGCCCGGCTGATCCCCGGCAAGCTGGGTGCGATGGCCAAGATGGGCCTGATGGCCCGCCCGCAAGGGCCCGAGCCGTCGGTCTTTCCGAAACCGGCGGTGGTCGAACAGCGCATCGCCATCATGCCCGGCTGTGTGCAGGGCGCGCTGGCGCCGCAGATCGATAACGCGGTGGCGCGGGTGCTGGCGCGGCGCGGCATCGAACTGGTGGCGCTGGAGGGCTCCGGCTGCTGCGGGGCGCTGCCCCATCACATGGGCCGCGAGCATGACAGCCGCGCATGGGCGAAAAAGGCCATCATCGCCTATGAACAGGGCCAGTATGACGGCGTGCTGATCACCGCCACCGGCTGCTCGGCCCAGCTCAAGGACTACGCCCATCAATTCGCGGGCGATCCGGTCTGGGAGCCGCGCGCCGCCAAATTCGCCGCCGCCGCCCGCGATTTCGCCGAACTGTGCACGCCTATGGCCGCCACGCCGCCGGTCGCGTTGCGGGTGGCCTATCACCCCGCCTGTTCGCTGCAGAACAGCCTGAAGCTGAACGGCGTCGGCGAGGCGATGTTGGATGCGGCGGGATTCATCGTCACGCCCTTCAACGAGAGCCATTTGTGCTGCGGCTCGGCGGGCACCTATTCCATCCTGCAGCCGGAACTGTCCGGCGCCTTGCGGGAACGCAAGCTGGGCAATATCGCCGCCGCCAATGCCGATGTGCTGGTCAGCGGCAATATCGGCTGTCTGCAGCACCTGGCCAGCGGCGAGGGCCTGACCCAGCCGATTCTGCATATCGCGGAATTGCTGGATTGGGCGGAAGGCGGCCCGAAACCGGCCAACCTGGAATTGCCACATTCGGCGCACTAAGCTTAGGCCATGCGCCCGATCCCGCTGGCCCTGTGCGTCCTGCTGATTCCGGCCGTGGCCCTGGCCGCGCCGCCCGCGCCCGCGCCAAAGCCCGGCGAGAAAGCGGCTCCGGAAAAAGACACCCGCCCGGAGATCGACCGGCTGTTCTCGCAACTGGCCAAGGCGCAGAGCGCCGAGGAAGCCAAACCCATCGAGGACAAGATTGCCGCCCATTTCCGCGCTTCGGGCAGTCCCAGTGTGGACCTGCTGATGGCCCGCGCCCAGTCGGTGCTGGCCGCCGACAGGAAAGTGGCCAAGCGGCTGCTGGAGGCGGTGACCA
>CALDFO010000365.1 GCA_937942205.1 uncultured Alphaproteobacteria bacterium | reverse complement strand
TGGCGGCCTGCGGCGGCCGCGCCAATCCGGTGCCGCCCTGGATGCGGTCGGCCGAGACGCCGCGCGACGAGAATTTCCGCGGCGGTCCCGCCGCCATGCTGCTCAAATATGACGCCAACCATGACGGCACCATAACCCGCCAGGAACTGGCGGACGGCGTGCGGGCCGAGTTCACCGCCCATGACACCGGCGGCAAGGGCTGCCTGACCCGCGATCAGACCGCCGAAATCAACCAGGAGCGTATCGCCGCCGATCTGGCCACAGCCTCGCCGCTGCAGGACTGGAACCAGGATGGTTGCGTCGATTACACCGAATTTTCCGCCGCGCCCTATTCGCTGTTCTCGCAACTGGACGCCAACCATGACGGCAAGGTGACGCCGCAGGAACTGGTCCGCGCCGGGGGCCGCAAGCCCGGCGCCGGTCCCGCCCGTCCCGATGGCGCGCCGCCCCGGCAATAAGTCGTTGGTTCGGCTTGACAGGGCAGGGGCGCACCCGTACATGGGCCGCCTTCGCGCGTCTCCGCAAGGAACCGCCGCGGGGGCGTAGCTCAGTTGGTTAGAGTGTCGGCCTGTCACGCCGAAGGTCGCGGGTTCGAGCCCCGTCGCTCCCGCCACTTCCTCTGTGGAAGTGGTTTGTCAGGTTCAAAACCGCGTCCCGCCCGGAACGCGGTTTTTTGTTGCCGAAATGGCACCCAATTGAGAGTGCGTCGCAACAGGGGCGGCTGTTTCCACTGCCTTCTTGTCCCCCACGCCTCACCCACGCCGATGTGCGGATTTTCCTGTTTTTCTGCGGCGAATCTTCCTTTAAACCCGCCTGCGCGTTGGCAGGACATCGTATACTGCGCGCGGCGAAATGCATCGGTCTACCCGTTGTGGCGCGCGCCTGGCGCCGGGTTCGGATCACGGGGTTTGCGTATGGAAGAGTTGCTGCTGGAATACCTGCCGATCCTGATTTTCATCGGGCTGGCGGCTGTCCTGGGTGGCGTCCTGGTCCTGGTTCCGCTGGTGATCGCGCCGTCCAAGCCCGACCCGGAGAAGCTGTCGGCCTATGAATGCGGGTTCCCCGCCTTCGGCGACGCCCGCATGAAATTCGATGTGCGCTTCTATCTGGTCGCCATCCTGTTCATCATCTTCGATCTGGAAGTGGCCTTCCTGTTTCCCTGGGCCATCACCCTGGGCGAGACGGGCGTTTTCGCTTTCTGGTCCATGATGGCCTTTCTGGGGGTTCTGACCGTGGGCTTCATCTATGAATGGAAGAAGGGGGCGCTGGAATGGGAGTGATCCTGACCCCCAACGGAACCGCCGCGCGCGCGGGCGTGGAAGGCGCCGCCGCCATCACCGACAACGATCCCTATTTCAAGGCGCTGCAGGCCGAGATGGCCGACAAGGGCTTCCTGGTCACCAGCTCCGAGGCCCTGGTCAACTGGGCGCGCACCGGCAGCCTGATGTGGATGACCTTCGGGCTGGCCTGTTGCGCCGTGGAGATGATGCAGGCGTCGATGCCGCGCTACGATCTGGAACGGTTCGGCATCGCGCCGCGCGCCTCGCCGCGCCAGAGCGACGTGATGATCGTCGCCGGCACCCTGACCAACAAGATGGCGCCCGCGCTGCGCAAGGTCTACGACCAGATGCCCGAGCCGCGCTATGTGATCTCGATGGGCTCCTGCGCCAATGGCGGCGGCTACTACCACTATTCCTATTCGG
>CALDFO010000364.1 GCA_937942205.1 uncultured Alphaproteobacteria bacterium | reverse complement strand
ATCTATGACGGCGTGATCGAAATCCGCGCCGTGGCCCGCGATCCGGGCAGCCGCGCCAAGATCGCCGTCATCTCCAAGGACAGCAGCATCGATCCGGTCGGCGCCTGCGTCGGTATGCGCGGCGTGCGCGTGCAGGCGGTGGTGCAGGAGCTGCAGGGCGAGCGCATCGACATCATTCCGTGGAACGCCGAGGCCGCCACCTTCATCGTCAACGCCCTGGCCCCCGCCGAAGTGACCAAGGTGGTGCTGGACGAAGACACCCACCGCGTCGAGGTGGTGGTGCCCGACGAGCAGTTGTCGCTGGGCATCGGCCGCCGCGGCCAGAATGTGCGCCTGGCGTCGCAGCTCACCGGCTGGCAGATCGACATCCTGACCGAGGCCGAGGAATCGGAGCGCCGCCAGAAGGAATTCGCCGCCCGCACCGAACTGTTCATGAACAGCCTGGATGTGGACGAGACCGTGGCCCAGCTGCTGGCCTCGGAAGGCTTCGCCACCATCGAGGACGTCGCCTATGTCGATCTGGGCGAGCTGGCCCAGATCGAGGCGTTCGACGAGGAAACCGCGCAGGAACTGCAAAGCCGCGCGGTGGAGTTCATCGAGGCCCGCAACAAGGAACTGGACGACAAGCGCCTGGCGCTGGGCGTCGCCGACGATGTGCTGGCGGTGGACGGCGTCACCCCGGCCATGGCCGTGGCTCTGGGCGAGCACGACGTCAAGACCCTGGACGACCTGGCGGGCTGCGCCGGTGACGACCTGGTGGGCTATTACGAACTGAACAAGGACAAGGAGCGCGTGCGCGTGCCCGGCGCCCTGGACGGCTTCAACCTCACCAGCGACGACGCCAACGCCATCGTGATGGCGGCGCGCGTGGCGGCGGGCTGGATCGAGGCGCCGGTCGAGGAAGAAATCGCCGAGGACGCCGAAGCCGAGGAGCAGACCGAAGCCTGATGACCGCCTTGGCCCCTCACAAAACTCCGGACCATCCTCCCCCGCGCGCGCGCAAGCGCGCAGGCGGGGGAGGTGGCCGTAGCAACGCGCAGACGCAGGGGCATCGTGATGCGCCTGCGTCAAGCAAAGTTGCGGAGGCCGGAGGGGGTGAAGATATGCGTGAACGCCGCGACATCGTATCGGGCGAGGTCATGCCCGAAAACCGCCTGATCCGTTTTGTCGCCGGTCCCGATGGCCGGGTGGTTCCCGATGTGGCGGCCAAGCTGCCGGGCCGGGGCCTGTGGGTGGAAGCCTCGGCGGCGGCCATCGCCAAGGCGGTGGAGAAGAAACTGTTTTCCCGCGCCGCCAAGTCCCAGGTTACCGCCGCCGCCGACCTGGCGGAGCGGGCCGAGAAGATGCTGGTCGCGCGCATGGTGGGCGATCTGGGTCTGGCGCGCCGCTCGGGCGCGCTGGTGCTGGGTTTCGACAATGTGTTGCGCGAGCTGGAAGGCCCCAAGCCGCCGCGCCTGCTGATCGAGGCCAAGGACGGTGCGCGCGACGGAAAACGCAAGCTCTATGCCGCCGCGCACCGGCTGGAACTGGATTGCGTGGTGATCGAAGGCCTGACCAGCGCCGAATTGGGCTTGGCGCTGGGGCGCGAGAATGTGATACATGCCGCCATCCAACCGGGCGGCCTGAGTGAACGGCTGATCTTTGACGCGGAGCGGCTTGCGGGTTTCCGAGAGGCGGAGCCCCGCCACCGGAATGCCCGCGACCGGAATGAAAGAGCATCATGAGCGATACCGACGAAAGCAAGCGCCCGGCCAAAACGCTGTCGCTGAAGAAGACGGAAACTTCCACCGTCAAGCAGAGTTTCAGCCATGGCCGCACCAAGGCGGTGGTGGTCGAGAAGAAGCGCACCCTGGGTGCGCCCGCCGCCGCCAAGCCGTCCGCCGCCAAGCCCGCCCCCGCCGCGGAAAAGCCCGCCCCCGCCGCCAAGGCGCCGGAAAAGCCCGCCGCCGCGCCGCGCGGAGTGGTGCTGCGCCAGCTTTCGGATGAGGAAAAGGCCCGCCGCGCCGCCGCCCTGGCCGACGCCCGGGTGTCGGATGCCGAGGCCCGCCGCATCGCCGAGGCCGAAGCCCAGCGCCGCGCCCAGGAAGAAGAACTGCTGAAGGCCGAACATGCCGCCGCCGAGCGCCGCAAGGCCGAGGAAGAGGCCCGCAAGGCCGCCGACGAACTGGCCAAGAAGCGCGCCGAGCAGGAAGCCGCGCGCCGCCTGGAACAGCCCAAGGCGGGCGAGGTCGTTGCCGCCGATGCGCCGCGCCGCCGTCTGGCGAATGACGAGGAGGAAGGCGACAGCGGCAAGAAGGGCATTCCCGGCAAGCCCGGCGCGCCCAAGACGCCCGCGCCCAAGAAGGCCGAGGGCGAGCGCCGCCGCGGCAAGCTGACCGTCACCCGCGCTTTGTCCGACGATGACGAGCGCGTGCGCTCGGTCGCCTCCTACAAGCGCCACCTGCAGCGCGTGAACAAGGGCCATCAGGTCCAGGCCGGTCCGGCCGGGCCGCGCGACATCGTGGTGCCCGAAACCATCACCGTGGCCGAACTGGCCAACCGCATGGCCCGCCGCACCGTGGACGTCATCAAGGTGCTGATGAAGAACGGCATGATGGCCACGCCCAACGACATCATCGACGCCGACACCGCCGAGCTGGTGGCGACCGAATACGGCCATGTGGTCAAGCGCGTCGCCGAAAGCGACGTGCTGGAAGGTCTGACCGGCGACAAGGACGAGGAAGGGGCGCTGGTGCCCCGCCCGCCGGTGGTCACGGTCATGGGCCATGTCGACCACGGCAAGACCTCGCTGCTGGATGCGTTCCGCAAGACCGATGTGGTGGCGGGCGAAGCGGGCGGCATCACCCAGCATATCGGCGCCTATCAGGTGAACCTGAAGTCCGGCCAGAAGATCACCTTCCTGGATACGCCGGGCCACGCCGCCTTCACCCAGATGCGCGCGCGCGGCGCCAAGGTCACCGACCTGGTGATCCTGGTGGTCGCCGCCGATGACGGCGTGATGCCCCAGACGGTGGAGGCCATCGCCCACGCCAAGGCGGCGGGCGTGCCGATGATCGTGGCCGTCAACAAGATCGACAAGTCCGAGGCCAATCCCACCCGGGTCAAGACCGAACTGCTGCAGCATGAAGTCCAGGTCGAGGACATGGGCGGCGACGTGCAGGTGGTGGAAGTCTCCGCCACCAAGGGCATCGGCCTGGACAAGGTGGAGGAAGCCATCCTCCTGCAAGCCGAAATCCTGGATCTCAAGGCCAATCCCGACCGCGCCGCCGAAGGCGCGGTGGTGGAGGCCAAGCTGGACAAGGGCCGCGGCCCGGTGGCCACCGTGCTGGTTCAGCGCGGCACGTTGAAGGTCGGCGACATTGTGGTGGCCGGTTCGGAATGGGGCCGCGTCCGCCTGCTCGCCAACGAGCGCGGTGAAAGCGTGAAGTCCGCCGGTCCGTCCACGCCCATCGAGGTGCTGGGTCTTTCGGCGGCGCCGGAAGCCGGTGACGAGATGGTGGTGGTGGAGAACGAGGCCCGCGCCCGCGAGGTCGCCGAATACCGCGCCCGCAAGCGCCGCGAGTCGCGTCAGGCCAGCAATTCGCGCCAGACCCTGGACCAGTTGCTCAAGACCCGCGAGGTGGGCGAAAAGCGCCTGCTGCCGCTGGTGCTCAAGACCGATGTGCAGGGCTCGAACGAAGCCATCCAGGGCGCGCTGGCCAAGCTGGGCACCGACGAGGTGGGCGTGCAGATTCTCCAGTCCGGCGTGGGCGGCATCACTGAAAGCGACATCATCCTGGCCCAGGCTTCGGGCGCGGGCGTGTTCGGATTCAATGTCCGCGCCAACAACCAGGCCCGCGACCGCGCCAAGCGCGACGGCGTGGAAATCCGCTATTACAACATCATCTACAATCTGGTGGATGACGTGAAGGCGGCGCTGTCGGGTATGCTGACGCCCGAGACGCGCGAGAAGTTCCTGGGCAATGCCGAAATCCTGGAGGTCTTCTCCATCACCAAGGTGGGCAAGGTCGCCGGTTGCAAGGTCACCGAGGGCCTGATGCGCCGTGGCGCCAAGGTGCGCCTGATCCGCGACAATGTGGTGATCCATGAAGGCGAACTCTCGACTCTCAAGCGCTTCAAGGACGAAGTGAAGGAAGTCCAGGTCGGCCAGGAATGCGGCATGGGCTTTGTCGGCTATCAGGATCTTCAGAAGGGCGATGTGATCGAGTGTTTCGAGGTCGAAACCATCCAGCGCGCGCTGTAACGCACCTGTCATCCCCGGCGAGCGCCGCGCGCCTTGCGCGCGGCGTGAGGGACGGGGACCCAGGTTTGAAACGACACTCGATTTGAATGCCTGATTTCCCTTCCCCTCGCATCGTCTGCGCGATGCTCGGCCGGGAATGACAAGAGAGCGCCATGTCCCGCCGTCCCACCCGCTCCCCGCGTTCCGGCGCTCGCCGCACAGGCCGTCATGACGGTCCCACCGGCCCGTCGCAGCGCCAGTTGCGCGTGGGCGAGGCGCTGCGTCATGCCCTGGCCGAGGTGCTGGCCCGCAATGAAATCCGCGACCCCGATCTGGACGGCGTCTCGGTGACGGTGACCCAGGTCAAGCCGTCGCCCGACATGCGCTATGCCACGGTCTATTGCGAGCCGCTGGGCGGCCGGAACGCCCGGGCCATCGTGGCGGCACTCAACCGGCACAAGGGCTTTCTGCGCGGCGAGATGGGCCACCGCCTGACCATGAAGTTCACCCCCGACCTGCGTTTCGTCGAGGACGAATCCTTTGCCGAGGCGCAGAAGATCGAAACCATTCTCAAATCCGAACGGGTCAGCCGCGATCTGGCCGCGCCCCAGTCCGAAGACGGCGAAGACGATCAGCCTTAAGGCCGGTTAACCGCGGTGCGGCCCGTTTTTTGAATCCTTTTGCGTGTCACACCCGCGAAGGATGCCGTCGCCATGCTTGCCGCCCTCAAGCCGTCCGCCAAATATCTGGTCAATTCCGTGGTTTCCGCGCTGCCCGGGCCCGCGCGCAAGCTCTACAAGGAACATCACGAGATGCGCTTCTGGAAGGGCGTGGCCGCCCCAATGCGGCACGACCAGGCCAGGATGGAACATGAACGGTCCCATTATGAGCAGTTCTTCACCAGCTTCTTCGGCCTGACCCGCGACGACTATGCCGGCAGGAAAATCCTCGATATCGGCTGCGGCCCCTGCGGCAGCCTGGAATGGGCGGAGATGACCGCCGAACGTATCGGCCTCGACCCCCTGGCCGACAAGTACCGCAAGCTGCTGGGCGGCCAGCGCATGACCTATCGCACCGCGCCGTCGGAACAGATGCCCTTCCCCGACGCCTATTTCGACAGCGTCTCGACCTTCAACAGCCTCGACCATGTGGACGATGTGGACGCCACCATCGCCGAGATCAAGCGCGTCACCCGCCCCGGCGGCCGCCTGCTGCTGATCGTGGAGATCGGCCATGCCCCCACCCCGGCCGAGCCGCATCATCTGGAGGAAAAA
>CALDFO010000363.1 GCA_937942205.1 uncultured Alphaproteobacteria bacterium | reverse complement strand
GGCATGTGCGACGGCGAGAGCCGGAGCAGCCGAGCGGAAGTTGAAACCGGAGGGGGTTCACTAAAACTAATATGCCGTCGCGTAATAATCGTCGCCGCCGCGCGCATCGCCCCAACTGGCGCTGGGACCGTAATAATAATTGCCGCCCTGGCCGAAAGCGCCGTTCTCATAGGGGCTGTAATTGTCCCGGTAATGCACCGGGCGGTCATAACCCTTGAAACCATTGTCGAAGCTGGGGTCGTATCCCGCCCAGGCGCCCGGCGAATAGCCATAGGAACACGCGCCCAGCGGCAGCAGCGCGGCGAGCAGGGCAAGGCGGGTGAACTTCTTCATGGACGGCTCCGGCGATAATGTGCCGCGATGATACAGATGGGCGGCGGCCAGGCGAGCAAAGCCGTGCGTCAAGGTTAAGCGCGGCCCCGCAGCGGGGCGCAAGACGGGGAAGCGGCATGAAAAAGCGGCGGGAGTTTCTGGAAGGGCTGGGCCTGGGTCCGGCGGCGCTGGCGGTGATGGCCGGGATGACGCCCGGATCGGTCCGGGCGGAAACCCTGGCGCCCGCGCCGGAGGTCAAGCCGCGCCACCGCATCCGCTTCGGGGTCTGCGGCATCAGCCACGACCATATCCACGGCATGATCGCCGCCATCCGGCGCGGCGGCGGCGAGCTGGTGTCGGCCTGGGGCGGCGAGCCCGACAAGCTGGCGGCGTTCCGCGCCCGTTATCCCGATGTGAAGATGGCGGCGACGCAGGAGGAGGTGATCGGGGATTCCACGCTGCGGCTGGTGCTGAGTTCGCAGGTCGCCAATGAGCGCGCCGCCATCGGCGTGAAGGTGATGAAGACCGGCAAGGATTTCCTGGCCGACAAGCCGGGCATGACCACGCTGGCGGACCTGGACCTGGTGTGGAAGACGATCTCGGAGACCGGGCAGATCTACGGCATCCTTTATTCGGAACGGCTGGAGGTGCCCGCCGCCGTCCATGCGGGCGCACTGATCCGCGCCGGGGCGGTCGGCAAGGTGATCCAGACCATCAACATCGCGCCCCACCAGATCGTGCAGAAGGGCGGCGATGCGGGCGGGGCGGGGGCGCGGCCGGACTGGTTCTGGGACAATCGCCGCTATGGCGGCATCCTCTGCGATATCGGCTCGCATCAGGTGGATCAGTTCCTCTATTACACCGGCAGCACCGAGGCCCAGGTGGTGGCGGCGCAGGTCTCCAACATCCGGCATGGCCAGCATCCCCGCTTCGAGGATTTCGGCGACATGACCCTGCGCGGCGATGCGGGGCTGGGCTATGTGCGGCTGGACTGGTTCACGCCCGATGGGCTGGGCACCTGGGGCGACGGCCGCCTGTTCGTGCTGGGGACCGACGGCTATATCGAGCTGCGCAAATACGCCAACATCACCGTCTCGGCTCAGGGCAACAATCTGTTCCTGGTGGACGGCAAGGGGGCGCGGTTCATCGACTGTTCGCGCGGGCCGCTGCCCTTCGGGGCGCAGTTCGTGGCCGATGTGGCGGAGCGCACCCACACCGCCCAGGACCAGGCCCAGGCCCTGCTGGCGGCGGAACTGGCGATCCGGGCCCAGATGCAGGCGGCGCGGGTGGTGCTGAAAGACTCATGATAAAAGTGGCCGCCGCGTGAACCGCAGCCGCCGCACGGCGTTATGCATGAAGCATCCCCAGAAAAAGGAATTTCCATGTCCACCATTCGCAAGCTCACCGCTGGATTTTTTGTCACGACCTTGGCGGCCTCTCTGGCCGTCAGCCCGGCCCTGGCCGCCGGCGGCGCCCTGAAGGGCTCCGACGGGTCCGCCAAGGGCAATATCACGGTCACCGCCGCGCCCAAGGGCGTGGTGCTGCGGATCGAGGCCAGCGGGTTGACGCCCGGCTGGCATGGCGTCCATTTCCACGAAAAGGGTGACTGCAGCGATCCCAAGTTCACCAGCGCCGGCGGCCATGTCCATGGCGTGACGCCGGTCGTGCATGGGTTGCTGAACGCGGAGGCCAACGACTCCGGCGACCTGCCCAACATCCATGTCGGCGCCGACGGCAAGGCCACGGTCGAACTGTATTCCACGCTGGTGCTGCTGAACACGGGCGGCGCGCTGCCCGGCCTGCTGGATGCCGACGGCTCGGCGCTGGTGATCCATGCCAATCCCGACGACTACAAGACCCAGCCGATCGGCGGCGCGGGCGACCGCGTGGCCTGCGCGGTGATCCGGTAAGCGATTGCCCATATCTGCGACGGCGGCGGCGGGCTATCCCGCCGCCGCTTTTGTTCTATAGTCCCGCCAACAAGAACGGCACAGCAGGGCGGGGCATCCATGACGACCGACGGGCTCAATCGCGGGCGCATCTTCATCCTGGCGCTGCTGGCGCTGTTCACGGCGGGCGCCGCCGTATCGGTGCGCGCCGTCACCGCCCTGCATATGCGGCAGGAGTATCTGGACCCGCTGGACGCCGCCAATGCCGGGGCGATGATCGCCACGGTGCTGGGCGCGGCCTTTGCCGGTTT
>CALDFO010000362.1 GCA_937942205.1 uncultured Alphaproteobacteria bacterium | reverse complement strand
GCCAAGGTCTGCACCCCGACCTCGCTGCCGCCGCACACCCGGCTGGGGGCGCAGCTGGAAGCCTATTGTTCGGGCCTGGGCAAGGTGCTGCTGGCGGCCCTGCCGCAGGATCAGCTGGACGGCTTCATCATGGATGGCGATCTGGTGGCGCTGACTCCCTTCACGATCACCGACCGCGCCGTCCTGCGCGCCGAACTGGTCAAGGTGCGCGCCCAGGGGTACGCCATGGACGACCGTGAAATCCGCGCCGATATGCGTTGTCTGGCCGTTCCGGTCCACAATGCCGAGGGGCGGGTGGTTGCGGCCATGTCGGCCACCGATCACGCCGAACGCATGAACGAAGCGCGCCAGACGGATGTCCGCATCGCGTTGCAGGAAGCGGCGCGCGCCCTGGAATATAAAGTGTTCCCCTCCGGCTCGGTGGTGCTGCCGCCCGTCCCGGCATGTCTGCGCCCGGTGCACGACATGCCTTATGCGGCACATGCCTGAAAGGGTTTGTGAGCGTTTGCGCCGCGGTGGCCCGGGTCGTCCGGCAAGCGGCAGCGGTCGTCTCACCTGGTGAGTGAGCACATCGTGGTTCGCCGGCATGGACAGGCCCGGCGCCTAGGCGCGCATGGCTGTGCCGTTTAGCCTTTCCCGCATCGTATTTATTCCGTCAACGCACAAAAAAGGTTTGCCATGTCTCCAAGGTTCACGCGGCGCAGCACTTTGATGGGCGGAGTGGCGGCCATGGCCGCTTTGGCGGTCACGCCGGGCAGGGCGGCGACGCCGCTGGCGATGCAGAAGGCGGGTGATTACAAGCTGGAGCCATTGCCCACCCAGCCTTACGACACCGCGCGCGGCGACTGGCGGACCTATGGCGGGAATCTTTCCAGCTGGCGCTATTCGGCGCTCGATCAGATCGATGCGGGGAATTTCAACGCTCTGAGCACCGTCTGGAATTTCTATCCCGACAATCTGGGCCCGATGCCCGATCCCAACCTTCAATCCACCCCGCTGATGGCGAACGGTGTGCTGTATCTGACGGCGGGCACCCGCCGTGCCGCGGTCGCGCTGAACGCGCGCACCGGCGAACTGCTCTGGAAGTTCAATTTCGACGAGGGGGAGCGGGGCCGCAACGCGCCCCGCCAGCTCGGCCGGGGCCTGAGCTATTGGACGGACGGCAGCCAGGAGCGGATTCTCTATGTGACGCCGGGCTTTCAACTTGTCTGCCTGGACGCCAAGACCGGCCAGCCCGTCCCGGGCTTCGGCACGGGCGGCATCGTCGAGATGAAGGTGGATCCGCGCCAGGATATCGACATCACCGGCAAACGGCGCGGCGACGATATCGGACTGAACGCCACGCCGCTGGTGGTGGGCGACATCATCGTGGTGGGAGCGGCGCATCTTCCGTCCACCTCGCCGCGCAGGAGCCATATCAAGGGCTATATCAGCGCCTATGACATCCGCACCGGCAAGCGGCTCTGGATCTATCATCCCATGCCGGCGAAGGGCGAGCCCGGTTACGACACATGGCTGAACGGTTCGGCCGAAGTGGTCGGCAACATGGGGAACTGGGCGCAGAACAGCGCCGATCCCGAATTGGGGTTGGTCTATATCGGCACGGAGATGCCGACCGATGACTGGTATGGCGGCAACCGGCACGGCGCCAATCTGTATGGCGACTGCATCACGGCGCTGGATGTCAGAACCGGCAAACGGGTCTGGTACTATCAGACCGTTCATCACGATATCTGGGACCGCGACATTCCCTGCGCGCCGATCCTGTGCGACATCACCGTCAAGGGGCGGGTGATCAAGGCGATCGCCCAGCCCACCAAGCACGCCTATCTGTTCGTACTGGACCGCGCCACCGGAAAGCCGGTCTGGCCGATCCCCGAAGTGCCCGTGCCCAAGGGCAATCTGCCCACGGAATGGTATTCCCCCACCCAGCCGATCCCGACCAAGCCGCCGCCCTTCGATGAAGGCGGCTCGGACCCCTCGCGCCTGATCGACTTCACCCCCGAACTGCGCGCCGAGGGCCTCAAGATCATCTCCAACTACCAGACCGGCGGATTGTGGGCGGCGCCGATCCTCAGCAAATGGCCGCGCCCGCTGGCGATGGTCTCGTCTCCGACCGGCGATGGCGCGGGGCAATGGCCCGGCGGCGCGTTCGATCCGGAAACCAACACCCTGTTCATGTTCTCCAATCTCTCGGTGGGGTTGCGCGGTGCGTTGCCGTCCGATCCCGCGGTCACCGATTCCCCGATGATGTCGGGTCTGGCGCGCAACCCCGATGCCGCCGCGGGCGCGGCGGGGCCCAGCTTCCGCCTGGCGGTGCAGGGGCTGCCGATCTTCAAGCCGCCTTATGGACGTATCACCGCCTATGACATGAATGAAGGCGACATCCGCTGGCAGATCGCGCATGGCGAAACGCCCGATGTGGTCCGCAACCATCCCGCGCTCAAGGGGCTGAATATCCCGCGCACCGGAAGCCAGGGAAAGGTGGGCATTCTGGTCACCAAGACGCTGGTCATCGCCGGTGACGGCACCGCCACCACTGACAAGGATGGCAAGCTGGGCGGGTGGCTGCGGGCCTATGACAAGAAAACCGGCCGGGAGGTGGGCGCGGTGCCCCTGCCGGGCCGGGCCTCCGGTTCGCCCATGACCTATGCCGTGGACGGTCAGCAGTATATCGCGATTGCCTGCACGGGCCCGATCCCCGGACGCCTTGTCGTGTTGCGGCTGTCGAGCGGCGCGGCCAAACCGGCCGCTGCGCCTGCGCAGCCCGCCAATGCCGCGGGGCGTGCATCGGGGACGCCGCCGCCGGGTGACTGAGGCTGCCGCTGCGCCGCGCCATCCCTCATCTGGTGAAAGGGACGGCGGCGGCGCGGCGGGCGCGCGTTGACCTGTCCCCGGCCCCCCGTCTAGCCTCGATCCCGACGACCCTTCTTTTCCGTCCACAGCAAGAAACGATAACAATAGAGGAAACATCATGGTTGACCGTCGGCGTCTTCTGGCCATGGCGGCATCTGCGCCCGTGCTCGCCGCCTTTCCCAAGCTGGCCTTCGCGGCCTTGCCCAATCTCTCGGGTCTTCGCACCCGCAATGTCGCCTCCGGCGCGATCGAGGTTCTCTACAAGACCCCGCACGCCAAGCCCAACGGCCTCGACGTCACGTCCGAGGGCATGTGGATCATGGACCAGGGGCCGGAGAATTACGCCTCCCTCATCAATCCGCAGAATGGCAACCTGATCCGCGAATATACCTGCGAGGGGGTCCGCTCGGCTTCGGGCATCGCCATCGACGGCGATACCGCCTGGATCGGTTCGACTTATAACCGCCTGATCATCGCGGTCGATTCGCGCACCGGAAAGCTCAAGGCCAAATATTCGACGCCGGGCGCGGGCCAGATTTACCGCACCGTCGCCGATGTGCCGGGCCGCCGCACCAATCTGAAGCCCGCCTATCCGCCGGTCCCGCCGCCGCCGCCCGTTCCCGGCACGCCGACGACCGGCGGGCGCCAGGGCGCCGGGCGCCAGGACGACGCCGCGCAGGTCGGCCCTGCGGGCACCGGCGCGCACTGCATCCTGGTCAAGGGCGATCTGCTGTATGTGGCGGTGCCGCCCGCCCGCGCGATCTTCGTCATCGATAAGAATACCTGGGTGGTGCAGAACATGTTCCAGACGGCGGGCAGCCGTCCGCACGACATGGCCTGGAGCAACGATGCCAAGACCCATTTCTGGGCCTCGGATTCCGACCTCAATGCCTTCTTCCTGCATGACGCCACCACCGGCGTGATGTCCGAACGGCTGCAACTGCCGTCGGACTCGCCGGTCATTCACGGCGCCAAGCTCTGGAACGGCTATATGTACAATTGCGACGACGTCGGCTGGATGTTCCGCTTCCGTATGCCGGCCTGATAGGGCGTGGTCCGGCAGGACCGGAAAAAAAGGGCGGTGGTTTAGCCACCGCCCTTTTCGTTGCGCGGCCGCCGGTCCTATAGCGGCGTGGCCACCACGTCCCAGCCCCAGCCCGGCGTGCGGGGCGGGTGCTGGTAGATGCCTTCGGGACCGCGGGTGACTTCATGCTGCTGCTCGAACATGTCATAGACCTGCTTGGGTCCGCCGGGCGCTGGCATGAACAGTTCCGACCAGGGCGCGTTGACATGGCTGATCGACCAATGCACCGCGCCATTGGCCCCGCCATTGTGCGGGATCACCGGAATGTCATAGGCCTCGGCCAAGGCGCCGATCTTGCGCAGTTCACTCATGCCGCCGCACCAGCCGACATCGGGCTGCCAGATGGAGGCGCCATCGGCGGCCAGCAGCTTGGCGAAACCGTAGCGGCCATAGACATGCTCGCCGGTGGCGATGTTGGTCGAGGTGATTTTCTTGCGCAGCCTGCCTAAGCCCTCGAAATCATAAGGCGGCAGCACTTCCTCCACCCATTTGACCCGGTAGGGTTCCATCAGCTTGCACATCTCGATGGTGTATTGCTCGTCCCAGGACATCCAGCAGTCGCACATCACGTCGCCGTCCGGGCCGACCGCCTTGCGGGCGCGCGCCACCAGTTCGACATTCTCGCGCTTGCCTTCCTCGCCGCGGATCGGGCCGGCCGGCATCGCGACCTTCAGCCGCTTATAGCCGAATTCGACATGCTGCTCGATGTCGTTGCCGGTGCAATAGGCGGGAATGCGCGGCTTGGTCTCGCCGCCCAGCAGCCGCCATACCGGCTCACCCAGCGCCTTGCCGACAATATCCCACAGGGCGTTGTCGAAGCCGGAGATGGCATTCATGGTGACGCCGCCCTGGCCGTAGGACTCGGTGACGCGCCAGTTGATGTCCCAGTTGCGCTCGATATCGAAGGGGTCGCGTCCGATCATCAGGGGCGCCAGATGCCCCATCACGATCGCGCCGCCGCCCGCACCGCCCTGACCATAACCGGTAATGCCCTTGTCGGTGGTGATCTCCACGGTGAAGCTCGGCACATTCTTGGCGGCGAACAGACTGCGGGTCGGGCGGAATTCCGGATAGATGTTGGGCGGCGCGGAAACCTCCACCCCTTGCGTGGACCAGGCGCCTGCCGCCGGGGTGTAGGTCGGCGGGGGATTGCGCGGGGTGATCTTCACCAGCCGGACGCCGGTGATCTTGAGCTTGGATTTTTCCTGCGCCCAGCCCAGCGGCGGCAGGGAAATCACCCCCGCGGCCACGGCCGCCGCACCGGTCAGAATGTCACGCCGTTTCATCATGCTGCTTTCTCCCCCTTCGGTTTTCGCCCAATCGGGCGGTTGGTTATTTCTCGTCCAATTTGAAGGCGATGATGTTGCCGCCCGAGGCCGCGGCGACATATTGCTCGCCGTCCAGCATGTAGGTGATGGGCGAGGCCCGCCAGGAATCATTGGTGGGGAAGCTCCACAGCGTCTTGCCGGTCTTGGCGTCCACGGCCGCGAAGCCGCCCGCCGTCTCCCCGCCGAAGACCAGGCCGCCCGCCGTCGACAGCACGCCCGAATAATTGGCCTCATGCGAGCCCGACAGCGGCTTTTCCCAGGCCAGCGATCCGTCATGGATGTTCAGGGCGCGCAGGAAGCGCTTGCCGGGGTCCTTCAGATCGGGATTGGGACCGTACTGGCGTCCGGTCTTGCGGTAGTAGCCGCAATCCTCGGCGGCCATGACATAGTACAGGCCGGTTCCGGGGTTGTAGGAGGTGGAGAACCAGTTGGTGGCGCCGCGCACCGCCGGGCATTTCACATGGCCTTCGTCGCTGGGCGCATAGTCGGGCAGCAGGACCGGCATCCCGTCGGGACCGACATGGCTGGCCCAGTTCATCTTCTTGACGAAGGGTTTGGCGAACAGAAGCTTGCCGCTGATCCGGTCCAGCACATACAGGAAGCCGTTGCGGTTGGCCTGGATCAGCAGCTTGCGCGCCTGGCCTTGATACTGCGCGTCCACCAGCGCCAGCGGGGCGGTCGCATCCCCGTCATGCAGGTCGTGCGGCGTGGGCTGGTAGAACAATTTCAGATTTCCGGTCTGAGGATCGAG